>CAMKAE010000065.1 GCA_946410395.1 uncultured Clostridia bacterium | reverse complement strand
TGCTGATCTCCATCGGCGGCCAGGCGGTGGGCATGCGCTCCATGTCCATCTATGAGCTGAACGCCGACTATGTGAAATATGCCCGCTTCCTGGGCATCAAGGACCGCCGGATCGTCCGCTATGTGTTCCGCAACGCCATGCTGCCGCAGGTCACCGGCCTGGCCATGTCCATCGGCTCCATGATCGGCGGCGCCCTGGTGGCTGAGACAGTCTTCAGCTATCCGGGCCTGGGCACCACGATCCTCAAGGCGGTGACAAACTCTGACTATCCGCTGATCTCTGCGACGACGCTGATCATCACCGTGATGGTCCTGCTGGCTGCGTTCATGCTGGACATCATCTACGCGTTCATCGATCCGCGTGTCAAAGCGGCGCAGTTTGACTGATGGAGGTGGAGAACGATGAAACGCACATTGAAAAACATTTTCCACACTCCCAGATTTGTGATCGGCTTTATCATCATTGCCGCCATCATCCTGGTTTCCGTGATTTATCCCATCGTTTCCCCCGGCAACCCCATGAAGAACATCGGTCAGGGCAGCTTCATCGCGCCCGGCACCTATATCAGCTCCTATGACGTGGCCACAGTTCCGGTGTATGACAGCACCGGCGCCAACACCAAGATCTTCGAGCTGGGCGAGGATGCCATCAACAACCGTCTGCGCGTCAACATGAGCGTTGAGGACCGCGAGACGATGATCGGATGGCTGACGTCGCTCAAGGAAAGCCTGGGCGAGGGCCAGCTGCTGGCGGGTGAGAACGCCAACGCGACCGTGACGGAAGAAGTCACCAAGGTTGTGGACGGCGTGGAGACCACGACGCAGGTCGAGGAGGAGCGCGAGGTTGTGCTGCTGGAAAACCTGACCTCCAGCGACGCGGACGCCGAGAAGCTGGCTGAGCTGTGGATTGCCAACTACAACGACGAAGTGAAGGTGAAGGGCTACTCGACCAATGCGCAGCGGCGCAATATCCGTCAGCTCAACACCCGGGTCAGCCGGATGATGTCCGGCGGCACCATCACCGTCAGCATCGGTGATCTGCAGCCCAAGGAACTCAAGAACACGGACTACATCCCGCTGAGCAAAGTGGCCAACGTGATCAATCTGCCCCTGGGCACGGACAACTTCGGCCGCGACGTCTTCAGGGAACTGATTGCCTCCACCGGCACGTCCCTGCTGATCGGCCTGATGGCCGGCGTCATCGCCACGGTGATCGGCCTGATGATCGGCCTGCTGGCCGGCTATGTGGGCGGCATTCTGGATGACATCCTGATGTTCATCGCCAACCTCTTCACCGTTATTCCCAGCTTTATCCTGCTGATCCTGATCAACTACTCTCTGCCCGCATCCTCGCGCGGCGCTGTGCTGTGCGCGGTGGTCATCGGCTTCACCAGCTGGGTCTGGACGGCGCGTTCCGTGCGTTCGCAGGTCATCTCCCTGCGCAACCGCGACCACGTCAACCTGTCCAAGCTGTCGGGCCACAGCCTGCTGCGGATCGTGCTGACGGACATCCTGCCCTATGTGGCTTCCTATGTGGTGATGGCCTTCATTCTGCAGGTCTCCAGCGGCATCCTTGCTGAGGCGCAGCTGTCCATGATCGGCCTGGGACCGGAGGCTGGCAACACCCCCACCCTGGGCTTGATGATGAACTGGGCCACCAAGTTCGCTGCACACACCACCGGCAAGTGGTGGGCCTACTTCCCGGCTATTGCCGTGATCGCGTTCATCTCCTTCTCGCTGAACCTGATGAACACCGGTCTGGATCAGGTCTTCAACCCGACCCTGAGAGATTAAGGAGGTGCGATAGATGGGAAAATATATGCTTGAGGTCAACGAGTTGACCACAAAATACATCACCCGCCAAGGCGAGGATGTCTATTCCGTCGATCACGTCTCCCTGAAGATCGAAGAGGGCAAGAGCCTGGGCATCGCCGGCGAGTCCGGCTGCGGCAAGTCCACCCTGGCGCTGTCGCTGATGGGCTACTATTTCGCCCCGCTGCACTACACCAGCGGCGAGATCATCATCGACGGCAAGGACATCACCGGGCTGGACCCCGACGTGGTCCGCAAGACGGTGCTGGGCTCCGAGGTGGCCTACATTCCCCAGGCGGCCATGAACGCCCTGAACCCCACCCGCAAGGTCATCAAGTTCATCGAGGACGTGATGAAGGCCCACGAGATCAAGATGACCAAGAAGGAGATCCGCGAGTTTGCCGAGCAGCGCTTCCGTCAGGTCAATCTGCCGGTGGACGCCCTGGACAAGCACTCGGTGGAGCTCTCCGGCGGCATGCGCCAGCGCGTGGTCATCGCCATTTCCACCATCCTCAATCCCAAGGTCCTCATCGCCGACGAGCCCTCCTCCGCCCTGGACGTCACCAGCCAGAAGGTCGTCATCAAGATGATGAAGGACATGATGGAGATGGGCCTGGTCCGGAGCATGATCTTCATCACCCACGAGCTGCCCCTGCTCTACAACGTGACGGACGACATCATGGTCATGTATGCCGGCCAGATCGTGGAGCGCGGCTCGGCGAAGGAAATGGTCTTCGACCCGGTTCACCCCTACTCCCGCGGCCTGATGAAATCCATCCTGGTGCCCGAGGACGGCACCCGCGACGTGAAGCTGACGGCCATCCCCGGCACACCGCCCAACCTGAAGCGGCCTCCGGCCGGCTGCCGGTTCGCGGACCGCTGCCGCTATGCGACGGCCAACTGCCGCTACAGCGGCATCCCGATCGAGGAATTTGCGCCGGGCCGCACCTATCGCTGCCTGATGCCCGTGGAGCAACTCAAGGAGGTGTACGCCAGTGAAGACCAGCAATGACCGCATCATCGGCCAGGAAATCGTGGATGACCGCGAGAGCGTTACCTTCGGCGCGAACCGGGACAAGGATTTCTCGCAGGAGCCCATGTGCCTGAGCGGCCGCGGCGTCACCCGTGTGTTCCGCACCGGCCGCATCACCACGGTGGCGGTGGACCATGTGGACTTCGACTTCCACAAGGGCGAGCTGATCTCCATCGTGGGTGAGTCCGGCTCCGGCAAGACCACCCTCTCGAAGATGCTCCTCGGCCTGCTGGAACCCACGGACGGCCACATCTTCTTCCACGACAAGCTCCGGGACATCTCCTCCGGCCACAAGCGGCGCCAGTACTGGAAGGGCATCCAGGCCATTTTCCAGGATCCCTTCTCCAGCTACAACCAGTTCCACAAGATCGACTCGGTGCTCCTGGACTGCATCAACATGCGCGGCGGCAAGAGCCTGCCCAAGGACCAGAAGATCGAGATGATGACCGAGGCCTGCAGCTTCGTGAACCTGAAGTTTGCGGAACTGACCAACAAGTATCCCTTCGAGCTTTCCGGCGGCCAGATGCAGCGCCTGATGATCGCCCGCATCTTCCTGCTCAAGCCCGACATCCTGCTGGCCGACGAGCCCACGTCCATGATCGACGCCTGCTCCCGCGCCACCATCCTGGACATGCTCCTGAACCTGCGCAACGAGACCGGCATGACCGTTATCTTCATCACGCATGATATCGGCCTGGCCTACTACATCTCCGACAGCGTGTACATCATGGAGCACGGCAAGTTTGTGGAGAGCGGCCCCGCGGACAAGGTCATCCTGGACCCGCAGGCTCCCTACACGAAGCGCCTGATCAGCGACGTGCCGAAGATCCACGAGGCGTGGGACCTCTCCACCGTCGGCTGATTCGATCCACCCCCCCGGCCCCGCCTTCCCCGGCGGGGCTTTTCTTTCCTTGACAGGCTTTCTCTCAGCCCATATAATGGAGAAAAAGGACCGGAGGTGCACCATGCGCTGGACATCGGAAAAGAAAGACGGATATACCCTGATCCACAACCCCGGCGGGCCGGATCTGGGCCTGCACGACGGCAGCCGGATCATCGAGCAGGACGGCCTGGCCTTCAAGGATCTGGCCGGCACCGGTGAGCTGCTGCCCTACGAGGACTGGCGGCTGGACCCGGTCACCCGCGCAGCGGACCTGGCGGCGCGGCTGAGCCGTGAGGAGATCGCCGGCCTGATGCTCTATTCCTCCCACCAGGTGGTGCCCGCACGCGAGGCGGGGCTCTTCGGCGGCCACTACGGCGGCGGCACGTTTGATCCCGCGAAAAACGCGCCTTCCGACCTGACGGACGAGCAGATCCATTTCCTGCGGGACGATCACATCCGCCATGTGCTGCAGATGCGGGTGGAGTCCGCCCGGATCTCCGCGGAGTGGAGCAACAAGCTGCAGGCCTTCTGCGAGGCGGAGCCCTGGGGCATCCCGGTGAACATCTCCACCGATCCACGGCACGGGGCGACGGCGGTGGGCGCGGAGTTCCGCCAGCGGTCCAGGGATGTGTCCAAGTGGCCGGAGGGGATCGGCCTGGCCGCGGCGGGAGACCCGGAGCTGGTGCGGGAATTCGCGAAGGTCGCGGCGAAGGAATACCGCGCCCTGGGCATCACCACGGCCCTGGGCCCGCAGATCGACCTGTCCACCGAGCCGCGCTGGATGCGCCTGGAGGACACCCTGGGCAGCGATCCTGACCGCGTGATCCCGATGGTGAAGGCCTACTGCGACGGCATGCAGACCACCGAGGGCGCCCCGGACGGCTGGGGGAAGGACAGCGTCATCACCATGGTGAAGCACTGGCCCGGCGGCGGCACCGGCGAGGGCGGCCGCGACGCGCACTACGCCTACGGCTGCTTTGCGGTGTATCCGGACGGACAGTTTGAGCAGCACATGCGGCCCTTCACCGAGGGCGCTTTCCGGCTGGACGGACCCACGAAAAAGGCCGGGGCCGTCATGCCCTATTACACGGTTTCCTGGCTGGCGGACAAGCCCCATGTGGGCAATTCCTACAGCGAATATATCCTCAAAGAGCTGCTGCGGGAGAAGTACGCCTACGACGGCGTGGTCTGCACCGACTGGGGCATCACCGGGGACCCGGATCCCGCCATCGACGCCTTCGGCAGCCGCTGCTACGGCGTGCAGGAGCTGACCGAGGCGGAGCGCCACCTGCGGATCATCCTCAACGGCGCGGACCAGTTCGGCGGAAACGACCGGATGGCGCCCATCCTGGAAGCCTGGCGCATCGGCGACGAGCGCTGCGGCGCCGCGTACATGGACGAGCGCATGCGCCTGAGCGCCCGGCGGCTGCTGACGGGCATCTTCCGGGTGGGACTGTTCGAGAATCCCTACCTGGACCCGGAGGAGAGCGCCCGCATCGTGGGCAATGCCGCCTTCGTCAAGGCCGGCCTGGTGGCGCAGGCCCGGGCGATGGTGCTGCTCAAGGACCGGGGCGTCCTCCCGCTGAAGAAGGGCAGCCGGATCTGGGTGCCGCAGCGCTTCCTGCGCCGGAGAAAGAACTTCGTCCGCATGTGGGAGCCGGAGACCGAGCTGGACCCCCTGGGCGGTATGGACGTGTCCCCCTGGTTTGTGCGGGTGGACAGCCCGGAGGAGGCGGACGCGGCCTTGGTGATCATGGAGAGCCCGCTCTCCGACCCGTACGATCCTGCGGACGTGGCCTCCGGCGGAAACGGCTACCGCCCGCTGACGCTGCAGTACAGGCCCTACACGGCGGATGCGGCCCGCAAGCCCTCCATCGCCGGCGGCGACTGGCGGGAGCCCTTTACCGACCGCAGCTACCGCGGCAAGACCAACACCTGCATCAATGAAAAGGACCTGGACAATGTGCTGGAAGCCCAGCGCCGCATGGGAGACAAGCCCGTGATCGTGAGCCTGCACATGCACAATCCGACGGTTCCGGCGGAGTTTGAGCCCGCGGCGGACGCCATCCTGGTGGATTTCAGCGTGAGCACGGAGGTGCTGCTGGACGTGCTCTTCGGCGAGCGCGAAGCGACCGGCCGCCTGCCCTACAACCTGCCCGCCGACATGGCTGCGGTCGAGCGACACGGGGAGGACGCGATCGAGGGCCCGACACCCTATACGGCCTCTGACGGAGCGGTCTACGCCAGGGACTGGCGCGTTGAGAAATAAGGATTCCGGAGGACAAGATCATGGCTTCCAAGAATACGGTGATGATCCAAAACCTTCCCCTCGGGGGAGGAAACCCCGTGCTGGTCCAGTCCATGACCAACACGGATACCCGGGACACGGCGGCGACCCTGGCGCAGATCCGCGCCCTTGCGGCGGCGGGCTGCGACCTGGTGCGGGTGTCGGTGTACGACGCGGCCTGCGCCGCTGCGGTGCGCGCGCTGGTGGACGGCTCCCCGGTCCCCCTGGTGGCGGACATCCATTTCGACCACAAGCTGGCCATCGCCGCGGCGGAGAACGGCATCGCCAAGCTGCGGCTGAACCCCGGCAACGTGGGGGGCGAGGCCAACGTGCGGGCGGTGGCGGACTGCGCGAAGGCGCATCACATCCCGATCCGCATCGGGGTCAACTCCGGGTCGGTGGAGAAGGACATTCTGGCCAAGTACGGCGGCCCGATGGCGGAAGGCCTGGTGGAGAGCGCCCTGCGCCACGCGGCCATGCTGGAGCGGGCGGGGTTCTCCGACATTGTGCTGTCCATGAAGGCCAGTGACGTGCGGCTGACGATCGAGACCTACCGCCTGGCGGCGAAGCGCTGCGATTACCCGCTGCACGTGGGGGTTACGGAGGCGGGGCTGCCGGGACAGGGTACGGTGAAGAGCGCCATCGGCATCGGCGCGCTGCTGGCCGACGGCATCGGCGACACGATCCGGGTCAGCCTGACCGGGGATCCCCTGCCCGAGGCCCAGGCCGCCTGGGACATCCTGCGTGCGCTGGACCTGCGCCGTCAGGGCGCCCAGCTGATCGCCTGCCCCACCTGCGGCCGCACCCGCATCGACGTGGCGGGCATTGCCGCCCGGGTGGAGGCGGAGCTGCGGGACCTGACCGTGCCGCTGAAGGTGGCCGTCATGGGCTGCGTGGTCAACGGCCCCGGGGAGGCCCGGGAGGCGGACGTGGGCATTGCCGGCGGTGACGGCGTGGGCGCCCTGTTCGTGAAAGGCCAGGCTCCGCGCAGGGTGGAGGGCGATCTGGCGGCCATCCTCATCGCCGAGGCCCGTCGCATCGCCGCGGAAAAGGAGCGCGAGGCATGATCCGCAGGGCCGAAGCCCGGGACATCCCGGATATCCTGGAGCTACTGGTGCAGGTCTGCATGGTGCATCACAACGGCCGTCCGGACCTCTTCAAGGGTCCCGCGACCAAGTACACCGCGGAGGAACTGGCGACGTTGGTCAAAGACGACGCCCGTCCCATTTTCGTGCTGACGGATGAAGCCGACGCAAGGGTATTGGGCTATGCCTTCTGCATCTTTCAGCAGCATCTGAACGACCATGTGCTGACCGACGTGAAGACCCTCTACATCGACGACCTGTGCGTGCGTGAGGGGATCCGCGGGCAGCACGTGGGCACCCGCCTGTACGAGCATGTGCTGGCTTTCGCAAAAGAAAAAGCCTGCTACAACGTGACGCTGAACGTCTGGGCCTGCAACGAAGCCGCCCTGCGGTTCTACGAAAAATGCGGCCTGAGGCCGCAGAAGATCGGGATGGAAACGATTCTCTGAGGGAAGGACTTTATCCAGTGCCTCGGCAGAGAGCGGATGAGGTGTTCTCTGGTTCGTTGCTCTGAAAGCATCACATTTACTTCGGGCGCCTTTTGATCTTGGCTTACTGCGCAATGGCACACCTCATCCACCGCAAGCGGTCCCCCTTTCCCTGAAGGGGAAGGCTTTTAGTTACTGTATTACCTACAGCCTTCCCCTTTAGGGGAAGGTGCCCGAAGGGCGGATGAGGTGTTTCCCTTAGCCCGTTACTTTCCTTGTGCCATCTCCACCAGCTCCGCCAGAAGCGCATACGTCACCGACCCCGGCTGATTGTAGTTCACCACGCCGTCGGGGTCCAGCACCAGGGTGTGGGGCAGGGCGGCGGAGGCGCCGACCAGGGCTGTGAAGTCCCCGGTCTCGTCCACGGCATAGCGCAGCGCGGAATCCAGCCCCGCGACGAAGGCGGGTATATCCTCGATGATCAGCCCGGAGTGAACGGCCAGCACGGCCACGGACTCCGGGTTTTCCCTTTGGATGCGGTCGAAATGGGTCAACTCCTTCAGGCAGGGATCGCACCAGGTGGCCCACAGGTTGATGATCACGGTCTGCCCCCGGTGCTCCGACAGGACGAAGGGTACGCCGGTCAGGTCTGTCAGGGTGAAGTCCGGCAGGCGCTCGCCCACGGCATGGCCCTCCGGGACGGGTGCAGCGGGCGTCGGCCGGTTGAAGAAAAACAGCGCAGCGGCCAGCAAGCAGAGGGCAACGGACCAGAGGACGCGGGAGGCGGTTTTGCTCATGCCTGTTTCCTCCTCTGCGCGACAGCGGGGTCGGGACCCTTCAGGGTGAGCTTCCCGGCCTTGAGCGTGATTGCCTTCTCCGGGCAGGCGTCGATGCACTGCCCGCAATGGATGCACTCCCGGTCCCCGACCCGCCGGATGTCCATCGGGCAGACCCGCAGGCACTTTCCGCAGTTGGTGCAGCTGTGGGCATCCACCCGAACGCCCAGCAGCGCCAGCCGGGCAAAGAGGCTGTACAGCGCGCCGAGCGGGCACAGGAACCGGCAGAAGGAACGGTACACGAACACGCAGGCCGTCAGCACCAGCGTCAGGATCACGAACTTGTTGGTGAACAGCGCCCCCAGCATCGCGAACCAGCCCTCGTTCACCGGGTTGGCCAGCAGGCTCACGGCGCCCTCCGCCGTGCCGGCGGGGCAGATGAACTTGCAGAAGGCCGGTGCGTTCAGCAGCGGGGGCAGCAGCAGGACAAAGACCGCGAGGACCGCGTATTTCAGCCAGGACAGCGCACGGGTGGCTTTGCTTTTCTTCAGTTTGGGCGTGGGCAGCCTGTGGAGGAGCTCCTGCACAAAGCCCGCCGGGCACAGCCAGCCGCAGATCACGCGGCCCAGCGCCAGACCGAAGAGCAGCAGCGCGCCGATGACATAGAACAGGGCGCCCTTTTTCCCGGTGGCGATGGCGCTCTGCAGCGAGCCCAGGGGACAGGCGCCCACGGCGGCGGGACAGGAGTAGCAGTTCAGCCCCGGCACACAGGCGGCCTTGGCGGGCCCGTCGTAGATTTTACCGTCGGCAAAACCCCGCAGATGGGCGTTCTGCAGGAGGGCCGCATAGAGCTGCACCATGCGGCGGGTGGTGGGACGGTGGGCATGCCACCAGCTTTTCATGTCAGCCAAGGCCGATACACTCCGTACAGATATTGACGGCTTTCGCCAGGACCTCCCGCAGGCCGCCGCTGTGGATGCCGTAAAAGGCCAGCACGATGGCCGCGCTCAGCAGCGCCATCCGCAGCGCAAACAGCGCCAGGTCTTTCTGTTCTCTTTCATGCGTCATGGGGGGCAGGCGCTTTAGGGCGGGCAGGCTGCCCTGCGGGCGGCTGCGGGTGACGGCGGCCGCGACGACAGCCGCGAGCCACAGCGCAAAAATCGGTGTGATCCAAAGCAGCGCCCGGCCGACGTTTTCCCGGGTGAAGACGGGGATCAGCCCGGACCCGGCCTCGGCCCTGCGCCGCAGGCCGTCCGCGTACAGGATCAGCACGGCGGCGCACAGCGAGAGCGCCAGAAGCGCCGTCAGCGCCGTGACCGCGGTGGTCAGCGCCCTGCGCGCCTTCATACGCCCTCCGCCTCCGGAGACACCGTGATGCGGATGATCCCGCCGCCCGCATCGGTGTAGAATTCCCAGTCCCTGGGGAAGAAGAAGCCCGCGGGCACCCGGATCACCTGCAGGTGGTAGACCTGGGGCTCCCCGGCAAAGCGCGCCTCGCCGTTTTCGTCGGAGATCGCCGGCGTGCACATCACGTCGGTGCAGAAGTTGATGATGCAGCCCTGCAGCGGCGCGCCCTCCGGATCCACGAAAACCACAGTCCACTCTCCGGGGACCGCGTCCTCCGTGAACACCTCCACAGACGAGGCCTCCGCGCTCTCGGACACGGGAACCGCTTCCGGCGCGCTCTCCGAGTACACCGCGATCAGGCCGCAGCACAGCAGCAGCGCCAGCGCTGCCAGGACGCTCAGGATTTTCATGGCTCTTTCCTCCTCCGGAATCAAAAGTGTACACGATGGTGCTGATGCTATCGTACCCCGTTTTGGC
>CAMKAE010000064.1 GCA_946410395.1 uncultured Clostridia bacterium | reverse complement strand
GCACAGGATGACCTTGCCGCCGTCGGCAATCAGCTTCTTGATGGTGGGCAGCGCCGCCACAATGCGCTTGTCGTTGGTGATCTTGCCGTCCTTCATCGGGACGTTGAAATCGCAGCGCACCAGAACGCGCTTGCCAGTTACCTTGATGTCGTCCACTGTTTTCTTGGCCATGGGAATACACGCTCCTTTTTGTCGAACATTGGTTGCAAATGAGGATTGGACCGCGCAGCGCAAAACTGCCCGGATCATCGGTCTCATCATATCACAGTCCGGCGGGCTTGGCAAGGATGAATCGGGCAAAAACACGCAAAAAGCCCGAAAAGCCGCTGCGATGATTCATTTTTTCGCATTAAACGTCCAGGACCGTCAGCGCTTCCTTGAGCCTGTGCAGCCCGGTGTTGTGAAGCATCTTGGTATACTGGTACGAAATGCCCATGATCTCGGAGACCTTCCGCAGGGTCATGCGCTTGTAGTAGTGCATGACAATCACGTCGCGCTCCTTCTCCTTGAGCGTTTTGAGCGCGGCGGCCAGGCCTTCCAGCGTGTCTTCCTGCAGCAGGCCCTCCGCAACGTCCGAATCATCCGCCAGCGTCTCCGGAATCTCCGACATGACCTTGTGCGTACGGTAATAGTCGATGACCGTGTTCCTGGTGATCGTATAGAGCCAGCTTGATACCGTAGCCGGCGCCTCATACCGCATGGCCTTCATGAACACCTCGGTGCAGAGATCCTCCGCATCCGATGGATTGTTGATGTGGCCGCGGATATACGACAGGACCTTCGGCGAATAATCCCGGTAAATCCGGTCCCAGTTAGGCTTTTCGCTCATCGTTCCGGTTCGTGCGCGCAGCCGTCGGTATCCCGGCCGCGTTAAGCGTCAGCAGATCTTCGTCGTCCAGTTCCGCGCCTTCCACGGAGGCGGGATAATTGGCTTCCGTGGCTTCAATGATTTCCCGCAGCGATCGGTTCTGCTCAAAGTGCTGGAAATCAAACAGCGCCGTAAGCAGCTTTTCCATCCGGATCTCTCCCTTCGGTTTCAAAATCTATGCTCAAGGCCGGGCCTGCGGATCATGCCTCCAGGTCCAGCCGCTGCATGGCTACCAGGCTGGCGAAAAACGGATTGTTCGCGATCAGCTCGTCATAGGTGCCGTCCCCGATGATCTTCCCGCCGTCGAGCACGATGATCCGGTCGCAGCGCCGGATGGTGGACAGCCGGTGCGCGATGACGATCCGGGTGCACTTCAGGCGGTCCAGCGCCTCGGAGATCTTTTTCTGGGTGATGTTGTCCAGCGCGCTGGTCGCCTCGTCCAGGATCAGGATCTTCGGCTTGGGCGCGATGGCCCGGGCGATCAGCAGCCGCTGCTTTTGCCCTCCGGAGATGCCGCCCTGCCCCTCGGAGATGACGGTGAACATGCCCATGGGCATATTTCGGATGTCCTCGGCGATGCAGGCGGTCTCGACGGCCTCCCAGGCGTCCTCCAGGGTGAGCCACGGCGCGCTGATCGTGATGTTGGAGAAGATGTCTCCCTGCATCAGCGCCCCGTTCTGCATCACCGATCCGATGTTCGACCGCAGGGACTTCAGGTCCAGATGGTTCAGGTCTTTGCCGTCGTATTGGACGGCGCCCTTGAGCGGCTTCTCAAAGCCCAGCAGCAGGCGCATCAGCGTGGACTTGCCGCAGCCGGTCTTGCCGACGATGGCGACATACTCGCCCGGCCTGATCTTCAGGGAGAGATCATCGAGCACCAGCGGCATGTTTTCATCATAGCGGAAGGAAACGCTGTTGAGCTCGATGGCGCCCCGGAGGCTCCGGACGATCTCCTTGTCCTCGGCGATCTCGGGCTGGGCTTCGAGGATCGGTGCGGCCATCTCCAGAGAAGGCCTGATCTCGGAAACGGCAGGCGCGATCTCCGCCAGGGCGCCGAAGGCCGACGAGACCATGCCGAAGGCCGTCATGAACGCGTAATACCCGGCCGGATCGACCGCGTCGCTGCGGATGGCCACCGCATACAGGGCAATGCTGCCCAGCACGCTCACCGCGCTGACGAGCACCTTGCTGATCTTGAGAAAGGTGACCGGGTTGTAGATCAGGGCGGCCTCCCGGGAATACAGCCTGAGCCAGCGCGCAAAAACCCGCTTCTCCGCGCCGGCAAGCCGGATTTTCTGCATGCCGCTGATCACCGCGTAATTCATGCCGCTCTCCTGCGCCGCCAGCTCGGCGATCCGCCTGGAATAGCGGTACTGCATCAGGGAGGAAACCGTGGTGATCAGCAGTGTCGCGATCAGCACGGTCAGCGCGGGCAGCCAGAGCGTGCGCCCGTAGGCAAACACCTGCCCGAGATAGAGCAGTGAGAACACGGAGGTGATGGACGTGGTGAGGATCAGCCCCGTGATCTGCTCCGCCGCGTCGCAGAGCTTCGCGGACCGGTTCGACAGCTCGCCCGCGCTGTATTTCCGGAAAAACCTGGCCGGCAGAGACAGGATGCGCATCATGACGGCGGCCTCCGTGGACAGGCTGATCCGGGTCGAGATTCTACCGGAAAGCAGTGATTTGATGACCCCGAAGAGCACATGCCCGACCGATGTGCTGATCATGCACACGCCCACCGCCATCAGCGCGTTCAGGCTGCCGGAAGCGATCACATTGCCCGTGAGCCATTTCACCAGCACCGGGGAGAGCGTGCCGACCAGCGTGACCGCGCCCATCGCGAGCAGGAACGTGACCACGTCCGGCACGGTCAGGCCAGAAAAGAGATAGCGGATAAAATCAAGTCTGGTGAGCGGTCTGAGCGGCATCGGCCGGTAGAAGGCGATCGCCTCGTGGCTGACCAGCTTGGCACTCTCCCGGTTCAGCCTGCAGCGCTTTCCGGTCTTGACGTCCACAAAGGTGTATCCGAAGCCCAGCCTGCCCGGCAGCAGGGCGATGACGCTGCCGTCGTCCGTGCGGGTGGCCAGCATGGCGCCCTGCGCGTCCCTGTACCAGCCGCTGTCCAGGTTGACCTGGCGGGTCATGATGCCGTGCGGCCTCAGGACATTCTCCAGAACCTTGCCGATATCCTCTTCCCCGTCGCGCTCATCCTCGGGCTCGATCCGGATGTGATAGTATTTCAGGATCTCCTCGATGGCGTTGCGGGCGATCACGCGGTCGCTGCTCATGGCCTCCGCGACCCGATGACCCATCACCGCGCCTACGGCGTCAAAGAACGACTCCTCAAAGACCGTGTCGTCGGCCTGGATCCGCGTGCGGATCTGATCATTGAACCAGTTCATGCAGCACTCACCTCCCCCGTCATTCGTTTGTGACGAGCTCGGCATAGAGGCCGTGACGGGCCATGAGCTCCTGATGCGTGCCGCGCTCCGCAATCTGCCCGTCGTCAAGCACGATGATCTCGTCGCAGGTACGGACCGTGGAGAGGCGATGCGCGATGACGATGGAGGTGATGCCGCGTTGCCGGATCGCGCCGACGACTTCCTGCTCAGTGCGGGCGTCCAGCGCGCTGGTGGCCTCGTCCATGATGATCAGCGTCGGGTCCTGCGCCAGAACACGGGCGATCTCCAGACGCTGGCGCTGCCCGCCGGAGAAATCCTTGCCGTCCTCCGTCAGCTTGTAGCGGAAGCCTTCCGGGCGCTGGATGATGTCGTCGTAGATTTTCGCGTCCCGGGCCGCGAGGATCATCTCGAACGGCTCGATGGAGCTGTCCCACATGCTGATGTTGTTGGCGATGGTGTCCTCAAAGAGCGTGATATCCTGGTCCACGACCGCCACGGAGCCGGTGAAGACATTCCGATCGATCTCGCGGATGGGCTTGCCGTCAAAGAGAATCTCCCCGCTCCAGGGCTGATACAGGCCGCTGATCAGCTTGGCCAGCGTGGACTTTCCGCAGCCGGATGCGCCGACAAAGGCCACGCTCTTTCCGGGCTCCAGGTCCAGGTCGAAATCGCGGATCAGCGGATCCCCCAGGGGCGCGTAGCCGAAGGTGAGGCCCCGGATCTTCAAGGCGCCGCTGAGCTTGCGCAGGTCCGCCTGCGCCTCTTCCTGCTCATCCTGCGCCGACGGCTCGCTGCCCTTCGCCGCCGTTTGCGCCAGCGCGGGATCGTCCGGGTATTCCATCACATCCTCGATGCGCTCCATGTCGGTGCGCATCTCCTGGATGGTCTGACCGGCGGAGATCAGGGTCTCCGCGGGCTGCATGAACTCGCCGAGAATGGTCCGGAACACCATGATCATGCCGATGCTGAACCGGCCCGTCATGGTCAGATAGACGCCTGTGAGCAGCACGAGGCTGTCAGCGACGGCCGAAAGGATCTGCGGGATCGCGCCAAGGTACTCGTTGATGCGCATGAAGCGGACCGACTGGGTGTTGACGCTGGCCTGGTAGCCGGCCCATCTGCTGAAGAAGCCATTTTCCGCGCCGCTGGACTTGATGGATTCGATGAGTTCGATCCCAGAGACCGTGGCAGAATCCAGCTTGCCCTCGTCACGCAGCATGACCCGGGTGATGTTGACCCGCTTGCGGGCGATGATCCGGGACACGGCCATATCGCCAACGATAGCCGCCAGGCCGATGAGGGTCAGCAGCAGGCTGTAGCGGATCATCACGACCAGATAGAAAACCATCATCAGCGCGTTCAGGACCAGCGGGGCCAGGGTGTTGACCAGCGTGCCCGCGATCGTGGCGTTGGTGGCCTGCCGCACCTGGATGTCGCCCGCCATGCGCTGGGAAAAGAACTCCATGGGCAGGCGAAGGACCTTCCAGAGATAGGTGGTGTTGCCAACAACGGCCAGCTTTCCGTTTATCCGGAGGCTGAAAACGGCCCCGATCCATCCCGAGACAATCTGCAGCAGGGAGATCACGGAGAGGCCAATAATAAACGGCGTGAACCAGTCCGGATTGAGCCCGGTCAGGAGCTCGTCCATGAAAACGCGTGAGAAGCCTGCCAGAATGACGCCCGAAAGCGCCGCGATGGCGGTCGTCAGCGCGACAAAGGCAAAAGCCGGCAGCGTGCCGGTCATCCGTTTTTTCGCAAAGGCAAGCACGCTTTTTTTGTGCCCGGAGGGCTCGAAGCCGTCCCCCGGCTCCATGACCAGCGCGACCCCGGTGAAGGATTCGTCAAACTGTTCGATCGGCACGGCGATGCTGCCGCGCGCCGGGTCGTTCAGCAGGGCTTTGCCGCCCTTGAAGCCGTTACAGACCACATAGTGGTTGAAATCCCAGTGTACGATGCAGGGAAAGCGGCCGTACTCGCGCAGGCTTGCCGTCTCCTCGTAGCGCATGCCCTTGGCTGTCATCCCGTAGCTGCGGGCGGCCTTCAGCACGTTGAGCGCGTTGGAGCCGTCCCGGGAGACGCCGCAGTCCTTGCGCACCTGCTCGAGCGGGATCCATTTCCCGTAATAGGCCAGAATCATGGTCAGGCAGGCTGCGCCGCACTCCAGCGCTTCCATCTGCATCACCACGGGAACGTTTCTGGCATAGCCGTGTGTCACCGGCTGTCCTTTATTCCTGTTTGCCACGGTATGCACCTCTTCAGTTGATGACATACGTGATGGGCGCGATCTCCTCGCTGACGATCTCGCCGCTCCCATTCACCGCGACCTGCGTCACACGGCCGAAGATTCCCCAGAAGATCAGGCCGCCCATCACCAGCAGGATCGCCACCAGAACGATCCACACGCCCGGTGTGGATACGCGGATATAATCGTTGAGCTGCTCCGGCGAGGAAATCCTGTCGATGCTCTTTTTCCTGAATACAGGTTCATTGCTCATGGTCAAACCCTCTTGCCGCCGGCCGTTCTTTTCGCACAGCCCGCGTCGTTTCCGTTTGCTTTCATCCAATTATACCATCACACGCCGCAAGATTCAAGGGCTTCGGAAACGATCGGCAGCTTTTCGGCCTTTTGCGCATGAAAAAACAACACAGGAAAAGCCCGGCGGAAACCGGGCTGTGGATGTGAAGCCGCCTGTCTCAGCGGGTCGCCGTGGATGTGGAGCGCAGGGTCACGTCGTGATAGCCGCCCTCGACGATCGAGGTGGCGCTCACCAGCGTCAGCTTTGCCTTGTCCCGCAGGTCCTGCAGGTTGGTGACGCCCACGTTGCACATCGTGCTCTTGACCTTGTAGAGGCTGATCTCAACATTGTCGTGCAGCGGTCCGGCATAGACGACATAGCTGTCGACGCCTTCCTCAAAGGAGAGCTTTCCGGCGCCGCCCAGGTCGTAGCGCTGCCAGTTGCGCGCGCGGTTGGACCCCTCGCCCCAGTATTCTTTCATGTAGACGCCGTTGACCATGACACGGTTCGTCGGGCTCTCGTCAAAGCGAGCGAAATAACGGCCCATCATCAGGAAGTCCGCGCCCATGGCCAGCGCCAGCGTCATGTGATAGTCGTGGACGATGCCGCCGTCGGAGCAGATTGGCACGTAAATGCCCGTCTCCTTGAAGTATTCGTCCCGGGCCTGCGCGACCTCGATCAGTGCGGTGGCCTGGCCGCGGCCGATGCCCTTGGTCTCGCGGGTGATGCAGATGGATCCGCCGCCGATGCCGACCTTCACGAAATCCGCGCCTGCCTTTGCCAGGAACAGGAAGCCGTCGCGGTCCACCACGTTGCCGGCGCCGATCTTGACGCTGTCGCCGTAGTTGTCGCGCACCCAGCGCAGGCACTTCTCCTGCCAGCAGGTGTAGCCCTCGGAGGAGTCAATGCACAGCACGTCCGCCCCGGCCTCGACCAGCGCCGGAATGCGCTGCGCGTAATCGCGGGTGTTGATGCCGGCGCCCACCAGGAAACGCTTTTTGTCGTCCAGCAGCTCCAGGGGATTCTCCTTGTGGGAGGCGTAGTCCTTGCGGAAGACAAAGTACATGAGGCGGCCGTCCGCGTCCACGATGGGGAGCGCGTTGAGCTTGTGGTCCCAGATAATGTCGTTGGCTTCTTTCAGCGTGGTCTCGGCAGGAGCCGTCACAAGCTTTTCCAGCGGAGTCATGAAATCGCGGACCAGGGTTTCCGGGCTCATGCGGCTGACGCGATAGTCCCGGCTGGTGACGATGCCCAGCAGTTTGCCGGTGGCGCTGCCGTCCTCGGTGATGGCCACGGTGGAATAGCCGTTCTTTGCCTTGAGGGCCAGCACGTCCGCCAGAGTGTTCTCCGGGGTCAGGTTGGAGTCGGACACCACGAAGCCGGCCTTGTAGCCCTTCACCCGCGCCACCATGGCCGCCTCGCTCTCGATGGACTGCGCGCCGTAAATAAAGGAGATGCCGCCTTCCTTGGCCAGGGCGATGGCCAGCTTGTCGTCCGAGACGGACTGCATGATCGCGCTGGTCAGCGGGATGTTCAGGGAAATCGCCGGTTCTTCCTGTCCCTTGCGGTACTTGGTCAGCGCGGTCCGCAGCGTGACATTCTGCGGCACGCATTCCTCAGAGGTGTATCCGGGGATCAGCAGGTACTCACTGAAGGTGTGGCTCGGCTCCTGGCAATAGATGGCCATGGGGTATCCCTCCTTGCGTCGGTCGGCGGTGACATATGGAATTGGTTCATGATACAGCATCCGCACAGGTTTTGTCAACCGGAAAATCTGCCTTGCCTGCGGCGCGCATTTCCGCTATAATGGCAATCGGAATGTAAGGGGGGTGACAGGGGTGTTCAAGCGCATCATGGCCGTTGTGCTCGCGGTGATTCTGCTGCTGACGGCGGGGTTCAGCGTGCTTGGCACGCTGCTCATTCGCAGGGAGCGAAGCAACGCCCGCCTGGAAAGCCTGATCACTGACGCAAAGGAAATCGCCTGGCTGGCCGTGCAGAGCGAGGCTTCGAGCGTCACCGTGCCCTATCCGTATCCCTACCGCCGGGGCTGGAGCGACGGGGCCGGCAACTCCGTCGGCGCGATCCTCAACCGGAAATACCGGGAGGTTCACGAAACCTACAACGCCTATATCGGCGTGACGGACCGCGAGCACTGGGTCTACGCTGCCGACGACCTGACGCTGGCCATCAATGAAAACCCCGAATTCACCGATGCGCTGAAGGGAAAAGACCTGAGCGCGCTGCTCAGCAAGGTGCTCGGCGGCGGTCCGGACCAGACGGTTGTGGTTCGCAGCACGGTCCGGGGCTCCGCGAGCTTTGCCGTGGGCGTACCCATGGCCCGCAGCGGCCTTGTTGTGGGCGCCGTGCTGATCATCACGCCGGTCCAGGTCATCGAGGGCAGCATCTGGGAATTCGGTTTGCCGCTGTTCATCATCGCGGGCGGAACGCTGCTGGGCGCCGCGCTGATTCTTTTCTTCCTCCTGCGGCGCTCCCTGCGTCCGCTCGGGCGCCTCACCGAAGCCGCCAACGCCATGGCGGAAGGCGACTTCAGCGTACGGGTACAGGCGGACAGCGGAGAGCCGGAGATCCACGTGCTCTCCTCCGCCTTCAACAGCATGGCTCAGAAGCTCGACGGCATCGAGGCCGGCCGCAGAGAGTTCGTGGCTAACGTCTCCCATGAGCTCCGCAGTCCGATTACTTCCATATCCGGTTTTGTTCAGGGCATGAGCGACGGCACCATCCCGCCGGAGGATCACCCCCGCTATCTCGCGCTGGTGAACGACGAGACGCACCGCCTGTCTAAGCTCATCGGGGACCTGCTGGTCCTCTCCAGGCTGGAACGGGACGACGCAACCCTCAATCAGACAGATTTCGACCTGTGCGAAATGTTCCGCCGCGCCGTCATTCGCCGAATGGGCGATCTGGAGCGCAAGGGCATCACAGTCAACTGTGATTTCGCGGCCGATCCCTGCCGTGTCACGGCGGATGCCGACCGGATCGAGGAGGTCGTGGTCAACCTCGTGGACAACGCGGTGAAGTTCACGCCAGCGAGCGGCACCGTTTCGCTGCGGACAAGCGAAAAGAACGGCCTTGTGACAGCCGTGGTGGAGGATGACGGCATCGCCATCAGCCCGGAGGATCTCCCGCGCATCTTTGACCGCTTCTTTACCGCAGACCGGGCGCACACGTCCGGGAAGGGCACCGGCCTGGGCCTCTCCATCTGCCAGCGGATCATGGCCATGCACGGACAGCGCATCTGGGCCGATCCCTGCGACACGGGCGCCCGGTTCTGCTTCACCCTACCTGCGGCGCCGACCGCCAAAGGGGGTGCGGAGGCGTGAAAGCCCTGTCATTCCTGCGGGAACACGGCCTGCAGGCCGCCCTGCGCAAAGCCGGAGATCGGGTGCTGCGCAGCTGGGACCGCGCCTGGGAGCAATGCAAGGCGGACGCGGAGACGCTGGCCTTTCAGCAGGCGCACCAGCCTCCCGCCGGGCTCATCTCCGTGGGTATTCCTGTTTACAACACCGATCCGGCGCTGCTGCAGGCCCTGGCCCAATCCCTGGTGTCCCAGAGCTATGTCAACTGGGAGGCCTGCCTGTATTCCACCGGGTCAAGCCCGCGCACGGATGCAATGCTGGACACGCTACCGCTGCTGGACAAGCGGATCCGGATCCAGCGCGGCGACGTCAACGAGGGGATCGCGGGCAACACCAACCGGGCCGTGGCCCTGTGCCGGGGCGAATGGATTGCGCTCGCGGACCATGACGACCTGCTGACGCCGGATGCGCTGTGGCGGGTCGCCCAGGCCATTGCGTCCGAAGACGCGGATGTGATCTATACCGACGAAGACCGCATCACCGCCAACGGCCGGCTCCACACCGACCCGGCGCTGAAGCCGGATTATTCCCCGGACACCCTGCGCTCGGTCAATTACATCTGCCACCTTACTGCCATCCGCAAAGCGCTGTGGGACCGCATTGGCGGTGAACGCTCCCGGTATGACGGCGCGCAGGATCACGATCTGCTCCTCCGGCTCAGTGAGGCCACCGATCGTTTTGTCCACATTCCGGCTGTCTGCTATCATTGGCGCCGGGTCGCGACCTCCGCCAGCCACCGGCAGCGCGCCCGCTGCCTGGAGGCATCGCGGGAGGCCGTGGAAGCCCACATGGCGCGCATCGGCCTGCCCGGAAGCGTCAGCCTTGAGGGCGGCTTCCTGCGCCTGCGCTATCCGCTCAAGCCCCTGAAGGGCTGTGTTGTGGTGACTGCGCCCACGCCGTCTGCCGCCGATGAGATCATCAACCGGATCCGGCACCGGTTCCCCTGGCATGTGAATTTCCGCGCGGCCGCAGGGGTCCACCGTTTCGCGACCATGAACCAGGCTGCCGCGGAGGCACAGGAGGATCTGCTGCTGTTTGTGGACGGAAGCGTCACGAAGTTTTCGGACGGATTCTGGGACGAGCTGGCGATGTATGCCCAGCGGGAAGACGTGGGCATGGCCGCGCCGCTCCTGTCGGACGCCGC
>CAMKAE010000063.1 GCA_946410395.1 uncultured Clostridia bacterium | reverse complement strand
CGGGCAATCGCCCGTTTTTCATCTGTGCCGCGCTTACCAGCGGTAATCCTCCGGATAATACACCGTGCGTTCGGGAACCGGCTCCTCGGCGGGCTGCTGCTCGCTGCCGTAGGTCTGCGGGTACGGGGGCTGCTGGTAGTTGGCCTGATAGCCGGGCTGGGGCACGGGCGGCACAGCGCCGGCGGCCAGGCCTTTCGCCTGCTTAATGGCCAGGTCCGTGCGGATGTCGCTGTTCTCCACCATCTGTCCAATGGTGTACAGCGCCAGGGACATGAGCCACAGCACGCCCGGCGCGACCGCCATGACCGCCAGCGTGGACAGCAGCATGGACGGGAACGCGTATTGATACGAGAAGTTCCGCACAATCTGAATTACCCCGGCGATCTCCACCGCGGCCAGCAGGACCCAGAACCCGATCCGGGCAATGCTCTTGATGGTATAGCCCAGGTTCTTATACATATCAGACACGCTCCTTTCTCAGGGATTTGCGGTAGGCGTCCAGCTCCGGGAACATGGACGGGTTGTCAAACTTCGGCTCGCGGTCGTCCCGCTTGACGCCGAAAGCGATGGCCAGGCCCAGCAGCACCAGCGCCGCGATGGCCGCCGCCGGCAGCTGAAGACCCTCCAGGCTCACCCTTCCGGAGAGGCGGACGATGGTATACACCACCTGCCCGATCACCGCCGCCACCGCCGTGAAGGTGAAAACCAGCGCCAGAATGAACAGCACATTGTTCCGCCACTTCATGGAGAACCAGGCGTACAGGTAGACGATCACGCCCAGCGCCCCGGCGAAGACATACACCAGCAGCCACCACCAGACCAAGCTCCGGGCAATAAACACCAGGTGAAAGCCATACACGATCATGAACAGGCCCGCCACCAGCCAGGGGGTCGCGAAGATCGCCGCGACCGCCTTCTTGCCTTTTTCCGCAAAGCGGATCGCGAAATACAGCGTGGTCAGCGCAGCCGCCGTGCCGAAGAACAGCTCGAGGAAGTAGTCGAACCGGAAGATGCGGCCGAAAGCGATTTTGTCCCGGATGGACTCATAGATCGACATGCCCAGATAGGCCATCACGGTCAGTGCAAATGAAATGATCAGCAGAATCAGAACCTTTTTCATCTTCCGCTTTGCCAAAGGGTTCATTCAATCAGCTTCCTTTCATGTTTTTGTAACGAAATACACGGATCCGTAATGATTATAACATATTCTTAACATTTGTCAATCCCATATCTTCCGGCCATGGGCGTCGTCCGCGCCGCTGAGCCTGCGGAAGAAGGTGTTGATGATGTCGCACCACTCGCGCGCGTTTTTGAGCTGCAGGTCCATACGGGCCAGGGCCACGGCGCGGTCCGGCTCCGGCAGGGGCAGGGCGCGCAGGGTTTCCGCCATCTTCTCCGTCAGGGCAAAGCCCTCGAAGTGATCGTCGTAGATCCGTTGGATCAGGGTCCGGCCGTCCCGCATAACGAAATCATAGCGCAGGCGGTGGAAGAACAGCAGCAGCTCGTCGGGACAGGTTGCGGGATCGGCGTACCGGGAGCGGAGCGGCTCCGGGTACTGCTCCGTATACCCCGTGCCGGCGGCGGTGCGGTCGATGCCCACCGCGTCGCGGTTCGCCTTGTGATAGGTGCCCCAGGCCTGGTACTCGTAGCCGTCGGGGCTGGGGCCGTAGTGGTTGTTGGGGCTGACCATCCAGCACAGGCCCAGCGGCGCGTTGTACAGCTCGTAGGCGTGGCGGCTGCACAGCAGGATCTGTGCCAGGCGGCCCCGGTCCTCCGCGGGCATGCCGGGGTAGGTCAGCGAAACCCAAGCCGCGATGACCGTCTCCGCCCGGGGCGCGGGGTCCCAGGCATAGCGCCCGAAGGCGTACAGGTTCAGCGCGGCAAAGGGATGGCCGAAAAGGTTCTCGTCCCGGCCCAGGTTGCTGACGGCGGCCACGGCGCACACCCGCTCCGGAGGCAGATCCGCGAGCAGCTCGTCCCACATGGGCGGCATCGCGTAGAGGTCGATCTGCTGGCCGGTGTACTCCTGGGCCAGCTGAAGCTCCAGGGCCAGGTTTGTCCGCGGCATCGCGAAGAAGGTCGGGGAAACCGGCTCCCGGACCTGGAAGTCAAAGGGGCCGTTCTTGACCTGCAGGATCACGTTGCCGTCAAACTGCCCGTCCAGCGGCGCATACGTGTCATAAGCGGCGCAGGGGCGGTCAGTTTTCGTGTCCCGCCAGTCCTGCATGCAGTTGTAGACGAAGGCCCGCCACACCAGGGTGCCCCCGTGCGGCGCGATCGCCCGGGCCAGCATGTTCGCGCCCTCGGCGTGGCTGCGGCCGTAGGTGAAGGGGCCCGGCCGGTGCTCGCTGTCCGCCTTGACCAGAAAGCCGTACAGATCCGGCACCGCCGCCCAGACGCGGTCCGCGCGCGCCGCCCACCAGGCCTGGACCGCGCTGTCCAGCGGGTCCGCCGTGGGAACGCCGTCCGACATCGGCTGGGAGAAGTCCACGGACACCATCAGCCGCACCCCGAAGGGGCGCAGCAGTCCCGCAAACGCCGCCAGGTCCGGCAGCATGCCGTCGATCAGCTGCTGTGCCGGCCAGTGGACGTTCACGTTGTTGACGCAGAGCACGTTGATCCCGCAGGAGGCCAGGAGCCGTCCCAGCCGGCGGATGCGCACCGGGTCATAGTCGAAGCGCTCGCCCTCAAACCAGAGGGAGCGCCCCGCGTAGCCCCGCTCCACGCTGCCGTCCATGTTGTCCCAGCAGTTGATCATGCGGGCGGGATAGAAGGGCTTGCGCACGCCCGTCGGGAGGGGCGTTCCCGCTGCGTGCGCGGCCAGCAGCGCGTAGGCGCCGTAGAGCATGCCGGTCCGCCCGCCCCGCACAATCGTCGCGCCGCCCTCGGCGAGCAGCTCGTATGCCTCCTCCGGCAGATCCGGATCGGGGCGCAGCTCCGCCCGGAGGTCCTCCACCTGGGACAGCTCAAAGGCTGCCACCTGCGCGGGCTCGGTCAGCTCCGCGGGAACGTCCAGCGGCAGAAAGGGCAGCCACGCCGGGGTCCGGTTTTCCGTCTTCATCGCTCATTCCTCCGCGGCATACCAGCCGTATTCATAGCCCAGATCGGGGGTCAGGGGCGCGGGATTCAGGGTGAAGTGCAGCACGGCGTTGGGCCCCAGCGTCAGGGTGAAGGCCCCGTCCTCCACGGTCTGCGCCCGGGTCCCGGGCACCGCCGTCTCCCGCAGGAAGGCCAGCTGGGCCTCCGAAAGCGTGGCGGGCTCGCCCATGGCGTGCCAGGCCGCCGCGGGGTTCCCGCGCTCCTCGTCCACCCAGCGGGTCAGCAGGCAGCCCCGGCCGGCCAGCGGCAGGGAGAGGTTCAGGGTCAGGCTCTCCCGGCCCTTGCGCTGCAGGTTCCAGGCCACGCCCTCCCAGCTGCCGTCCTCCCGGCGCAGGATCACGCTGTGCTCATCGCGCCAGGCGCATTCGCCCTTCAGGTTGCAGAAGAACTCAAACGCTGCCAGCGTGGGCTTCGGGATGCACTGATCCGCCATCATGCCAAAGCCGCCGTGGAAGGGCGTCGGCGCGATGCCGCTCTCCTCGAACACGTCGCCGAAGGTCCAGTAGCTGTAGCTGTCCGCCACGTCGCCCAGCGCCGCCAGCAGCCCCGCGATGTGGGCCGCGTTCTCCGGCAGGTCGTGGAGCGGGCAGCGCGGATTGTAGCTGGTGTTGAACTCCGTGATGTGCATCGGGAGGCCCCTGAACTCCGGGAAGGCGTCGATGTGCTCCCGGGTCTGGCGCATCTCCGCCACGGTGTGCTCCGCCTCGCACATGTGATGATAAATATAACGGCCCTTGCGCTCGGGCGTTTCCGCCATGTAGGCGTGGCGGGAGACAAAGTCCAGGGGCAGCTTCTCGTCCCGGCAGAAGCACAGGAAGCGCTCGATCCAGTTCTCCGTGGTGCTGCCGCCGCAGACCGCGGGACCTCCCACCGGCATGTCCGGCAGCACTTCCTTCACCGCCCGGGACGTGATCTGATACAGCCGCAGGTATTTCTCCAGGTCCGCGTTCTCCCAGAAGCCCGGCAGATTGGGCTCGTTCCAGATCTCGCAGGGCCAGGTGGAGACCTCCGCGGCGCCGTAGCGCTCCTTCAGGTGGGTCAGCGTGGCCTTCACCAGCCGAACCCAGGCGTCCTCATCCCTGGGCGGCGTGGTGTTGCCCTGCCACCAGAATATCGTCTGTTCGCCGGACGCGATGGCCTTGGGCATAAAGCCCAGCTCCAGGAAGGGCCGGATCCCGCAGGCCCGGTAGGCGTCCATGAGCCGGTCCAGGTAGGTGAAGCAGTAAGTCTCCTGAATACTGCCGTCCGGCATGTGCACGGACTGATGGATGGCCAGATCCTCGTGGAAGAGGCCGTGGCCGCGAATGTAGCGGAAATGGCAGCGGTCCTGCACCGCCTTCAGCTGTGCCTGGTATTCCGCCTGCAGCCCGAGGCCCAGCCGCCCCGTACCCACACAGAAGGCCGCTTTGTTGTTGAAATCCGCCCGGCTGTCGGCCGTCAGTTGAATCCGCTTTTCCATCGCTGTCATTCCTCCCCGAATTTGTCCCGGTCAAAGACCAGGCATTGGTCCGTGTCTTTCAGCACCGCCCGGTGCGTGTTGATGCCCATGCTGGCGCCCTCGCCGGCGGGCGCCGCCGCCCGCAGCGCCTCGTCCGTCATCCCGGCCACGAAGTCCGTGAAGGCCGCCCGGGGCCAGAGGTTTTCCCGGTGGCTGCACAGCACATGGGCGAAGGGCAGCTCCGCCAGACGCGCCGCGTTGGTCCGCCACGCCCGCACGGGCAGGGCTTCCGGGAAGAACAGCCAGGTCACGGGGTTCCAGTCGTCCCCGGTCAGCAGCAGCGCGCGCTCCGGCACATAGACCACCGCGGAGCCGGGCGTGTGCCCGGGGCAGAGCAGGATCCGCGCGCTCAGCCCGCCCAGATCGACCAGGGCCGGGGGCGCTTCCCACGCCGGCACGGGCGCGGACAGGAAGGCCGCCTCGTCCGCGGCGCGCCCGTTGGCCCGGGCGCCCGCCAGCACGTGCCGCCGCCAATGGTCGTTGGTGTAGGTCGCATAGACCCCGGCGTCCTCCGGGAACAGCCACACCCGGTCAAAGTGCATGGCGCCCAGGGCGTGGTCGTGATGGCCGTGGGTCAGCAGGACCGACAGGGGCTTGTCCGTCAGGGTCCGCACGAAGGCCGCGAGGTTTTCCATGCCGTAGCCCGTGTCCACCAGCAGGGCCGCCCGCTCGCCCGTCAGCAGCGTGCAGCACACGCCCATCGGGTCCGCGATGTGCCAGACCCCGGGCAGCACCTCATTTGCGCGAAAGCTCATGCCTCTCCCTCCGAAAACCGAAAGTCCGTGAAGTCGAACTGCGCGCCGGGCAGGAAGACAAAGGCCACGTCGCACAGGCCGGCCGGCGCACGCAGCGCGAAGGTCTGCTCATCGCCGCCGTCCCGGGTGAAGACGCACATCTGCGTGGTCTGGTTCCCGTCCGCGTCGGTGAAGCGCAGGTTGACCGAGCAGGCCTCGTTGGCCGTCGCGCCCCTCAGGCGCAGGCGCACCAGCCCGCCGACGCCGAAGTCCATGCCCCGGTAGAGCAGCGTCACGTTGTTGCCGATCCCGGCCACCTGCGTGTCGGTGCGGGTGAAGTCGTCGCCGTAGAGGGCGTCGGCGTCCAGGGCCCGCAGCCGCAGCCAGGCCCGGCTCTGGCGCGTGAAGGAGAAGCCCTTCATGTGCGCTTTTTTGTCCAGCGTGAAGCACAGGGTCTGCAGGCCCGTCAGCCGCCTGGGCAGCTTCCAGGTCTCCGGCTGGTAGACGTTCCAGACGGACGGCTTCTGATAGGAGAGCACCGCCAGCATCTCGCCGCCCTGACCGGGGACCCCCTGCCACAGGCGGATGTCGTAGCGGTCGTCGTTCAGGGCAAAGACCGGCACGGTGATCTCGTCCGAGCCCACGGAGCCGAAGTCCACATGGCTGAAGCCCACCATGCTCTCGCCCTCCCGGGCAAAGGAGACGCCCTGCTCGTTGCCCGCGCCGATGTCGCCCGCGTGCAGGTCGTACAGGCCCGCCGTGACAAAGCCGTAGGGGTCCAGGTTGGCCTTGCCGAAGCCGCTCAGGCTCAGCTCCAGCTGGGAGATGATCCGCGGATGGCTGTCCCCGTTGGCAGCGGTAACCCGCAGGTACAGCGCCCCGTCGCCCAGCCCGGTCACCCGCACGCCGCCGGGGATCGCTTCCGCAGTCGCCGCCGGGGAGGTGATCCCCTGATCGTTCACGATGCGGAAGGCCAGGGGCTGCGCCGCGGCGGCCTCCGGCAGCACCCGGACCGCGATGTCAACCGCGGGATGCTCCGGCGTCAGATCCGTGGTGCTCAGAGCGGTCAGTTCGATGCGCCGGACCTCCGGGACATGGCTGTCCTCCACGTGCCGGATCACCGGGGGCACGGTGTCGGCGACCCGCTCCGCCGGCAGGGCCGTCAGTGTCCTGCGCGCCGGCTCCAGGCCGTCCGCCTCCACCGTGACCGTGACCTCGCCCGGTGCTTTCGCCATGCCCACCGCCACCAGCAGCCTGCCCGAGAAGAGCCGGCGGCTGTCCTGCCGATAGCCGTCCGGATCGGTGGAGTCGCCGTTGTCCACGCCCATCAGATAAGCCGGCCCGTCCACGCGGACCCGCACCCGGCTGTTGGCGTCCTCCACCGGAATGCCCTGGTCATCGGTGCAGGAGACCGTCAGGAAAACCAGGTCCTCACCGTCGGCCCGGAGCGTGCCGGTGTCGCACTCCAGGACCAGGCGGGCCGGCTCCCCGGGCGTCACGCGCATGTCCTGGGCCCGGAGATGGCCGTCGGCGTCGAAGCAGCGCACCTGCAGCGAGCCGGGGGCAAAGGGCACCTGCCACACGGCCAGGGCCCGGGCGGCGTCCCGCTGGTCCACCGTCTTCGCGCCCAGGGAAACCCCGTTCAGGTACAGCTCCGCTGAGGCACAGTTGGTCATCACGGGCACGTCGATCAGCTGGCCCGGATTCCAGTCCCAGCGGACGCCGATGTGGGCCATGGGCCGGTCTGTCCACGCCGCCTGAAAGCGGTAGTACGGATCCTTGGGGAAGCAGGCCGTGTCCGCCTGGCCGAAGTAGCAGCTGCGGGTGTGGTAGGGAGTGGGCTCGCCGATGTAATCGATGCCCGACCAGATGAACTGGCCCATCGAGAAGGGCGTGTTCAGGTCGTCGGCCAGCATGCGGCTCAGGTCCGTCGCGCCCCAGGAGGTGTTGCTGTTGCCCAGGGCCGAGCACTGCAGGTCCTCGTCGGAGAGGATGTCCGTGCCGATGGGGAAATGGTATACGCCGCGGGAGGCCAGCACAGAAGCGGTCTCACTGCCGTAGATCACCCAGTCCGGGTGCTCCGCGTGGTGCTGCGCGTAATACTTTTCCGCGTAATTGTATCCGGCGATCTTCAGCACGTCGGCGCACTTCTGGGCACCCTCCCAGGGCATGTAGTTGCTGCCGATGGTGGCCCGGGCGTTACCGGCCGGATCGTGCAGGCGGGTGTAATCCCGCAGCTGCCGGGTGATGTCCACCGCCTCCGGGTCCGCGAAGGTGTCATAGATCTCATTGCCCACGGACCACAGGATCACACTGGGATGGTTCCGGTCCCGCCGCACCCAGCTGGCCGCGTCCTCCGCCACGCAGGCATCGAAGAAGCGGGCGTAGTCATAGGTCGTCTTGGGCCGGCGCCACATGTCGGTGAACTCGTCCGCCACCAGGATGCCCATGGCGTCGCACAGGTCCAGGAAGCGGGCTGCGGGCGGATTGTGGGAGGTGCGCACGGCGTTGACCCCCATGTCCAGCATGGTCTGCAGCTGGCGCCGCGCAGCCTTTTCGTTGAACGCGCTGCCCAGCAGCCCCAGGTCGTGGTGCAGGCACACGCCCCTGAGCTTGGTCACCTCGCCGTTGAGCAGGAAGCCCCGCTCCGGGTCGAAGGCCGTCTCCCGGAAGCCGATGTTCATCGCCAGGCTGTCGTCGCCCAGCGCCGCGCTCAGGCGGTAGAGCGCCGGGTCTTCGGTGGACCAGCGGCGGGGAAACTGCACCCGCAGCGCCGCCCGGACCTTTCCGTTTTCCGCGGCCGCCTCGGCCTGTGCCGCGGTCTCGCCGCCCCGGGTCAGGGCAAAGCGCACGGTTTCCCCGTCCGCCTTCACTGTCTCGGCCGTGACATCCAGCGTCCACCAGCCGTTCTCCTCCCGGCGGGGAACCGCGTAGACGCCGTCCGCGACCAGGTACGGCCCCCGGTGCACAAAGAGAAAAACGTCCCGGAAAATGCCGGCACCGGAGTACCAGCGGCTGTTGGGGCTGCGGTAGCGGACCCGCACGGTCAGCAGGTTGTCCCCGGGGCGGATCCGGCCGGTGAGCGCCGCCTCAAAGGCCGTATAGCCGTAGCGGTGAACGCAGACCTCCTCGCCGTTCAGGGACACGACACAGTCCATGTACACGCCGTCAAAGCGGAGGATCCACGCGCTCTCCTCCTCGCCCGGCGGGCAGGTCAGCACGCGCCGGTAGAGGCCGTCCCCGGTCTCATACAGGGCGTTCTCCTGGCCGATGAGCCAGTCGTGGGGCAGAGAGACGCTCTGCCAGTCCGTCTCCTTCACATCCGCCCAGGGCGTGTCCGGCCGCGCCTTGCAAAACTGCCAGCCCGTGTTGATCAATGTCCGCATTGCTTATCCTCCGTTTTCACTCCGCCGAAGTCTGAACCAGTCCGCTCACCAGCAGGGGATCTCCCCCGGCCGTGAGAAACGCGTCGACGGCCGCCTGGAGCTGATCGTGGAACTCCTCGAGGCACAGACCGTTCTCCATGATGTAGGTGGCCACGGGGACGCCCACATAGCGCAGGTGCCAGGGCTCGGTGTTGATGCCGGTGATCTCCTTTTTGTCCGCGGGATAGCGGATGATGAAGCCGTACTCGTGGCAGTGCTCCGCCATCCACTGGCACTCCGGCTCCTTCATCATCTTGTCGTTCATGGACTTGTCTTTCCAGTTCTTCGGCACCACGTCGCAGCCCAGGCCGGTCTGATGGTCGCTGGCCCCCTCCATGGACACCCAGCCGTCGTCCCGGCCGTTGTTCTTGGCCAGCCGGTTGTGGTACATCGTCTTCTGCTTGGCATAAGAGCGGTAGGCGCTTTTGAGGTACATATCCCGGAAGCCTTCCACCTCGCGCATGGCCGCGTTCATCGCGCAGAGGGCCTCGGCGGCCTCCTCCCGGAGGTACTGGCCGTTCAGCTTGCCGTCGGTGGGGGTCACCGCCCAGCGGATGCCGCCCTGGGCCGGGTCCCTGGGGACCTTCACCAAGTTCTCCGGCACATAATCCTTGGGCAGCAGGACCTGCTTGTTGGCAATGCGGATCAGCTCGGGATCCAGGTCCGACAGGCGTACCGGGAAATCCCAGGACACGCTGTCATAGGTCTCCTCATACTCCAGATCGTCCACCAGGTCCAGCAGGGAAAAATCCTCCAGTTCGTCCTCCGCCAGCGCCGGGCAGGCCGCCAGCAGCGCCGCCGCCAGAACACATAAAAACCGTCTCATGGTCCGCATCCGTCACTCCTCCTCTCCGGCCGTCTCCGGGACAGCCAGCACGCCGATGATTTCTTCCTCAGTCCCCAGGATTTCCATGAACCGTTCCTGCCGGACCGTCAGCAGGTAGGTCTCCAGGGGCTGCGGATGAGCGTGAAGGGCCGCCGCATGGGCCAGGCCCACATAGCGCACATGCCAGGGCTCGTACTCATAGCCCGTGATTTCCTCCCAGCCCCGGTCATAGCGCAGGATAAACCCGAAGCGCCAGCAGTTCTCGCGGATCCAGATGCCGCCCGTGCTCAGGCCGAATTCGTCGCCCAGGCTGTCCTTCACGCTCCGCTGGCCCACGTCCATGGTCAGCCCCGTCTGGTGCTCACTGGTCCCGGCCCGGGCCACGTACTCGTCGGCCTTCTCCACGCTGCCGTGAACCCTTTTCAGCTTGTTGTTGTAGATCCGGGCCTGCTTTTCATAGTCCCGGTAGCCGCTGACGGATATCAGCTGCGCGCCGGTCTCCGCCTTGCAAGCGGCAAACATGGCCTCCAGGGCCGTTGCGGCCTCCTCCCGGAGCTTGCGCACCTGGCCGGGCACCTGGCTGACCCGCACGTCGGGGGCATAATCCCCGCTGATGGGCCAGTCCCGGTTTACGAGCAGCAGGTCATCGGGATTGTTCTGGGGCGTCACCAGGGACACCGGGTCGCCGATCATCAGCGCCGCCGCCGTCACCAGCGTGCCGAACACCTGGATGGTACTGGGCAAAGCATCCACTTCCTTTTTTA
>CAMKAE010000062.1 GCA_946410395.1 uncultured Clostridia bacterium | reverse complement strand
GAAATTCACGGGAGGCATGAGGCACAGATGCATTTTGCCGCGATCAAATTCAACGATATCGCCAACGGACCGGGTGTCAGGACGAGCCTGTTCGTCTCCGGGTGCACACACCGCTGCGAAGGCTGCTTCAACGCGGTTGCCTGGGACTTCGACAGCGGCGAGCCCTTCACGTCTGAGACGGAGGAGCGGATTTTCACGTCCATGACGCCGTTCGTCCGGGGCATCACCCTGCTGGGCGGCGAGCCCATGGAGCCCGAGAATCAGCCGGCCCTGCTGCCTTTCGTGCGCAGGTTCCGGGATCGCTTTCCCGACAAGACCGTCTGGTGCTATTCCGGGTACACCTGGGAACAGCTCAACGGCCACGAGCCCGCCCGATGCCGGATCCCGGAGACGCCGGAGCTGCTCAGCCTGCTGGACGTGCTGGTGGACGGGGAATTTATCCGGGCCCTGCATGACGTCACACTGCGATTCAGGGGTTCATCCAACCAGCGGCTGATCGACGTGCGCGCTTCGCTTCGGTCGGGCACGGTTTGTCTCTGGCGGGATGATCCGCTGTTTGCCTCTCATTTTTTGACATGATCTGCTTGCGCAGTGCGAAAACATTAAGCAAAAGAAATCATATCAACAAAAAAATGTAATATTTCTGTATTTCTTGCTTGATTTTTCAGGCAAGATATATTAGAATTTTCATGTATCGACCGGACGAGCCCGATTTGGGCTGCTTCGATTCAACCATACAGCAATTTGCTGAACAAAACGGAGGTTGCTCCTATGGCAAAGCGCGTTTTACTTGTGGATGACGAGCCTTTGATTCTGAAAGGCCTGAAGTATACATTGGAGCAGGAAGGCTATGAGACGGACAGCGCCCTGGACGGCGAGGAGGCGCTCTCCAAGTTTTTTGCGGAGCCCTATGACTTGATCCTGCTCGACGTGATGCTCCCGCAACTGGACGGCATCCAGGTATGCCAGCGGATCCGCGAGCACAGCAATGTGCCCATCATCATGCTGACGGCCAAGGGTGAGGACATGGACAAGATCCTGGGCCTGGAATACGGCGCGGACGACTACATTGCCAAGCCGTTCAACATTCTCGAGGTGAAGGCGCGCATCAAGGCCATCATGCGCCGGGCGACTTCCGCGCCCATGGTGACGGAGGAGAAGGCCAACATGCGAGTGCGCGATCTGGAAGTCAACCCGACCAAGCGCACGGTGACCCTCGGCGGCAAGGAGGTCAAGCTCACCGCCAAGGAGTTCGATCTGCTGCAGCTGTTCATCACCAACCGCGGCAAGGTGTTCACCCGCAAGCAGATGCTGGAGACCGTCTGGAAGTACGATTACACCGGCGATGACCGGACGGTTGACGTCCACATCCGCCGCCTCCGTGAAAAGATTGAACACGACACAACGCAGCCCGAGTTCATCTTCACCAAATGGGGGGTTGGTTACTATTTCACGGACAAGGACTAAGCGCAGGATCTTTTCAGGCATCGGATTCAGAATCACGGTGGCTTTCCTGTTGATCATCAGCGCTTCGTTCTATGTGACCGATGCCCGACTCACCGGATTTGTGAGAGACTATCTGTACAGACAGCGCATCCGTCAGGACAGCCTTTCCGTTGAGAAGCTGGCCGTGACCGTTGCGCCTCTTTTTCAATCCGGCCAGGCGGATGCCCTGGATGAGTATCTCATTTCGGCCGCGGGCGAGCTCGGCGGTCGCCTGATGGTACTGGACTGCGACGGAAAGGTCCAGTATGACAGTTTCTCTGCGCTGATGGGCGTCCGGCTCGAGCTCCCGGAAGTGGTGAGCATCCTGACGCTTGGCGAGGCCAGCAGCTATGGCATTCATCGCCTGACGGATCCTCAGGCCGCGGCGGCTGAAGGGGACAGCCGGGTGGCCTACTGCGCGGTTCGCCTGGTGGACAGCAGCGGAGACCTGGGCGTACTTCTATACGCCTCCACCGTGGCCGAGATGGTTGACAGCCTGGACAGCATCGAGCGTCAGGTAGGTATGTTCTTTATCCTGGTGGCGTTAATCGCCCTGATTTCCGCCATCATCTTTTCCCGTGTCCTGACGCGGCCGGTTTATGAGCTGACAGACACGATCCAGCACATGGGTAAGGGCGACCTGACCGTCCGCGCCAAGGTCAAGGGCTCCGCGGAATTCAAGGCCCTCGCCACCAACTACAACGCGATGGCGGAACAGCTTGAAAGCCTGGACAAATCCAGGAATCAGTTTGTCTCCAACGCTTCGCACGAGCTCAAGACCCCGCTGACCACCATGAAAATCCTGCTGGAGAATGTCATTTATCAGCCCGATATGCCCCAGGAAATGCGGGAAGAGTTCCTGGGAGACATCAACCATGAGATCGACCGCCTGTCCAACGTCGTGGGCGATCTGCTGACCCTGACCCGGATGGACAGCGCCGGCAAGATCTCAGAGAAAACGCGCGTCAACCTTTCGGACACCGTCAAACAGACCGTTCATCTGCTTCAGCCACAGGCGGACAAGCGCGGCCAGTCCCTGACGTCCCGGATCCAGAGCAATACCGTCTTTGTGCTTGGCGACGCATCAAGGCTTGAGCAGATCGTGTACAACCTGACCGAGAACGCCATCAAATACACGCCCGACGGCGGAAGTATCCTGGTCAGCCTGCTGCAAAAAAACCATCAGGCCGTGATCACGGTCCAGGACAACGGTGTTGGCATTCCCGCCGAGGACCAGGCGCACATCTTCGAGCGCTTCTACCGCGTGGACAAGGCGCGCTCCAGGGAGACCGGCGGCACGGGCCTGGGTCTCTCCATCGTGCGGCAGATGGTGGCCATGCACGGCGGTGAGATCAGCGTGATGAGCGAGCCCGGCAAGGGATCCATGTTTGTCGTCCGTCTGCCGCTGGATGAAAGGGGGAACTGAGCATGCAGTTTTGCAAGCGATTCGCGCTGCCGGTCCTGCTGCTGATCCTCGCGGCGGCGCTGGGGGGGTGCTCGGCCATCCGCGGCACACCGCTGCCCGAGAGTACCGCCATTCCCGGCACCGACCCGGTCTACCCGTCCGCGGTGGATATCAATACCATGGATCTGCGCGGGTACGCGACATTGTGGTTCCGTTTCTTGGATGAGCCCTATCTGGCGGCTGAAACCCGGAGCATCACCCAACTGGCCGGGCAGTCCTATGAGTATGCGCTGCTCTCCGCCCTGTTTGCCGGCCCAGGCACCCAGCAGGTGGAGATGACCAGCTTGTTTCCGGTGGGCACGCGGGTGCTGTCCACGCTCCAGCAGGGTCGCACGATGATCATCACCCTGAGCGGCGAATTCACCGGCATGCTGCCGGACGAACCCGAAACCTGGTATGAGGACGCATTCTGGCAAGCTGAAATCCCGCTGCGCAGAAAGCTGGCCATGCAGTCCATCGTCGCAACCGTCACGGACAACTGCGACGCGGACGAGGTGGTCATCCTGGTGGAACAGGGGAGTGCGGTTTCCGACTCACTCCGCCTGCGGCAGTCCTGGTTCATGGACGGGACGGATGAAAGCGTCCTCACCGGTCCGCAGACCCGGGATGACACCCTGCTCCTGACGCCGGCCACGACCGGCGAACGCTTTCTGGATTACTGGCAGCAGAAAAACTGGAGCGCTCTATACAAATATATCGCGGCAACGGATGTGCGGACCGGCATCGCTAAGCCGGAATACCGTGCCTTTGTCACGGAGATGGAGCGCTTTCCCGCGCTGATGGGTGTGCACTTCAACGGCTGCTCCGTGTTCTATGACGGCAGCGTCGCAACGGTCTCGGCGGACATCAACCTGCAGCAGCCCTCCGGGCAGGCGGCGGAAATCCCCGCGCGGATCTTCCGCCTGCACAGGCAGGATGGCATATGGAAAATCTGTATGTCGGATCTGGTCGACTGGCTGGAGGAGTGATTGCCATGAACAGAACGAAATCTCTGCGCGCAAGGCACTCCCGCCTGCTCTGCCTGCTGATCGTGCCGGTCCTGCTGCTGAGCCTGAACGGCTGTGCACGGACGGCGATTGAACCGGATACCCCTTCTGCCACCCTGAAGCCTGTATCTGACGGTTATATCGTACCCGTGGACGACAGCATGCTGGACTATGATGCTGTCGTGAACCTGTACCTCCCGAGCAGGGACGGCCAGAAGCTGCTGGCAGTTCAGGAGGCGCTGACCCTGTCCCACGGGAAGTCCAACATCCAGTCTGTTGTCCAAGCGCTGCTGGCGCATCCTGACAGCGAAACCGTCAGATCCCTTGGCGGACGCACGACACTGCAGCTTGTCAGTCAGCAGCCCGTAGAGTGCTCCGGGGACGTGTGCACCGTTCATCTCACCTCTTCCACCCGCGCCCTGGAGGACAATGAGATCTATACCCTGGGTCTGTCCCTGGCGGCTACGTTGGCCGGAACGTCGGACATTCGGTATGTCAATGTCATGGTCGAGGACTACACCCTGCCCTTTGACGTGGCAGGAAATCTGCCGGCTGGCAGCTTTACGTCCCACGCCGGCGAGGAGCTCTCGGACCTGTGGAACCAGATGGCTTCCAGAAAAACGCCTCTGGGCTCAGATCCGGCCACGGTGCCGCTGAGCACCACCGCAACCCTCTACTTCCCGCTCGCGGACGGCACCGGCTTCATCGCCGAAGCCCGCAACATGACCATCGCAGGTCAGACGCCGGAACAGCTGGCCGCCGGCCTCCTTTCAGCGATGTCATCCGGCTCCCAGTATCACAGCGGGACGGCCGCCATGCCCGACATTGTCTCCCTGATGGATCTCGCCCCGGAAGTGAGCGAGCTTCCGGGTGGCGGAAGGCTGATCACGCTGTACTTCGGCAATGACCTGGACGCTCAGCTCCGGACACTCGGGATCGACAAAGCCGCTTTTGTCGCTTGCCTGTCCTGGACGCTGACCACCTACATTCCGCAGGTCGGCGCGATCCGGATCAGCGTCGGATCCGCACCGCTGAACGAGGTCACCGGTCCGGCATTCGGCAAGCTGACCTTTCAGAACGGTCTGATTTACAGACGGCAGTTCCGGGACGGACTGCGCGAGAAGGTCTCGCTGTACATGGTCCGGGACACGAAGCTGACCCATATGGACCGATATGCCTCCGCGGCGGATGCTCACAGCCCGAAAACCCTGCTGACCCTGATGATCGAAGGCGCAACGGACGAGGAGCTTCGCAGCGGCCTGAGTCCGGCGCTCCCGGGCGGCATGAACAGCACCGATATTCTCGGGGTCGGCATCGCGGACGGTGTGCTGCTGCTGAACCTCTCACCTCGCTTCGAGCAATCGGTGCGCCGGATGGAGGCCACGACCCAGCGGCTGTGCTGCTATGCGATGGTGGACTCCCTCTGCGAGTTTCTCGGCGTCACCCGCGTTCGCTTTTACTGGAACGGCGAGATGAAAGAGAATCTCGGCACCGACTTCTGCTGGGCCGGTGAATTCATGCTGAATCATTCCATCACACAATAAACGCCATGCGCTGAACAGAAAGGAGGGAGCGGCATGCTGAAGCAATGGATCCTCTGCGGGAGCAGTCTGGCCCTGACAGCGCTGTTTTCGCTGTTTCAGCCGGACTTCTGGCTGCTTCCCGCCCTGGTGGCCGCGGTGCTTCTCCCGTATCTTTGCATCCGGCTGAACCGGAAGGGTTTTGCCATGCACGGATGGACGGTCTTTCCGGAGAGCATCACGCCCTCGGCCGTCAAGGCCGTAGCCATCGAGCCGGCCCTGCTCATCGGAAAGACACAGATCTCTGCAGAGGTATGGCTGCCCTTTGAGCACGTGGAGGCGGAACACTTCCGTTCCCGGTCCGGCGCGATGCTGCTGGCCGCGGCGATTGCGCAGACGGATGCGTGCATCGCGGCCGCAGGCAGCACTTCGGGCTGCACGCCCGAGGAGATCCGCCAATGGGAGCAGGCTCTCGGGATCGTTCCGGATACCTTCCGGACACTGAACCCCAAGGTGGACGACGCAAAGGCGAACGGGTTTTCCGGCGTCGTGGTCCGGGACGGCAAGGAATACCGCGCCTATTTCGTGGGCGGCCCCGCGATCATCCGGACATGCAAAACCATCCTGGACGGCACAGAGCGTCCGATGCAGGACGTGGATCTGCAGCGCCTCGGCCAGACGCCGGCCGGCGCGCTGTGCTATGCATCCTCGCCGGTGGCGGACGGCAAACTGACCGGCCTGTGCTATCTCGGCGCCGTGCGGCCCGTGATCCGCTTCAAGCCCTCGGCGGAGGCGATCCGGGCAGGAGAGAGGCTGCAGGAAATGGGACTGAGCGTCCGGTTGATGACCGACAAGCGCTGGGACCTGCAGGTGGTCCGGGAGATGGGCATCGAGTGGCCGGATGACGAGGGCGCGTCTGACACGCTGGAGGTTCACGCAGATCCGGAAGCGGGGGATCGGGATTTCTCGAAACCAGTGATCCGCATGCTGGGTCAAGCCAACTGCCAGGTCTACGGGCAGCTGCTTGCGGCCCTGATGGGCTTCTGCCTGTGGCCCTGCAGCCTGAGCACGTCCTCGCCGTGGGCTTTGCTGGGCGGTCTTGTCTGTCTCTGCGTTTCCATTCTGCTCTGTCATGATCGTCCGATTGCGGACCCTCCGGCCTACAGGCTTCGCTCCTTCCTGTTTCCCTTGCTGCCCGGTGTCCTGATTCCCGTGGCGTCCATGCTGCTGCTGGAGCGCCTTGCGCCCTCCCGCGAGACATCCGGTACCTTCATGATTCTCACCGAAGCGCTGGCTTATGCCCTGTATTGGCTGCTGTACGGTACCGAAGGCAGGAAAAAAGCCTATGTGTACTTTGTCGGCATCGCCGTGTGCGTCCTCTGCATGCTGCTGTCCTATGTGCTGATCGCAGGCTTTGATCTCGTTTCGCTCTGCTGCGGGCTGATCGTAGGCAGCCTGACCTCCGCCGTGATCCTGGTGCTTCACCGTTACCTCTGCCAGGACACGCCCGAGGATGAAGCGGGTGAACCATAACGCGCAGAATTCACAGTCTGTTCATTTGCATGTAATAAATGCGTTCTATGATTCAGAACGGAGCCTGGTTAGAAGCTCCGAACCGATAATCCCAAGGAGGCAAGACTGAAGTATGAAACGTTCTGTTAAAATCCTCTCTGTGTGTACAGCCCTTGCGCTGGCCTTTGGCGGCATCGCGGGCCTGATCGCGACTTCTGTCGGCGCGAGCGCGGAAAGTGAAGCGCAAACCACGACCGTCGTGGTCACCAGCCCCTTTACCCAGGCGATCGCGGACGTGCGCGACAGCGTGGTCGGCGTGAACAATTATCAGAATGTTCGCCGTTATGGCTACGGTTACGGTTACGGCTACGGCCGTGGCAGCAGCGAGCCGGTGCTCTATGCCAGCGGTTCCGGTGTGGTAATCGCCAAGGGCTATGTCCTGACCAACCAGCATGTGGTCGAGGATGCCGCGCAGCTCAAGATCTCGATCATTCCGGACGGAGCCGACAGCGCGGTGGAATACGAGGCGACCCTGGTCACGTCTGACGCTGATCTCGATCTCGCCATCGTCTATTGCCCGAAGCTGACAGCTGAGCCCGTGAAACTGGGCGACAGCGACACCCTGCAAGTCGGCGACTGGGCCATCTGCATCGGAAACCCCCTGAGCGACAGCTTCTACGGCACGGTGACCGCAGGCATCGTCTCCGGCCTGAACCGCGCTATCTCCTCCACTTCCTATGACCGCTACGGCCGGCGCGAAACCATCACCAACACCATGATCCAGGTGGACGCGGCCATCAACAGCGGCAACAGCGGCGGCGGCATGTTCTCCGTCACCGGTGAGCTGATGGGCATTCCCACCATGAAGTATTCCGGCACGCTCTACTCCGGCATGAGCATCGACGGCATCGCCATGTGCATCCCGATCAACGTCGCGAAGCCCATGATCGACGACGTGCTTTCCGGCGTGGTGGAGACTCCCGCGGTGGACGAAGAGACGGAAGCGCAGGATGAAGGCGCAGACAAGGCTTCAAGCGATCTGACCGGCAAGCCGCGTCTGGGCGTTACCATCGCGGGCCTGAATCCCTATTCCACCGATGTGGTCATGGGCATCATCCCCAACGGCGTCTATGTGCGCGAGGTGGACAAGAACAGTCCCGCCGACGCGGCCGGGATGAAAGCCGGCGACATCATCGTGGAGGCGGAGGGCACGGTAATCACCACCGTCAGCCAGCTTCAGAACATCATCAAGGGCTATAACGAAGGCGATACCCTGAGCATCAGGGTCTATCGCGCCGAGGGCATGGGCGATGCCGTCGAGAAGGGTCTAGAGACCCCCACGGACGGCGAGTATGTCGATCTGAGCGTTACGCTGCGGATCGTGGACGATGTGAAGCAGTAAAACTCAATACAAAAACAGCAGCTCCGGCTGCTGTTTTTGCGTACAAAGAATCCTGCTTACGGCAATACGATCCTCGGATCTTCTTTGGAAGGACGGTAGAGCACGAAGCGCCGGCCGATCTGCTGCACGGGCTCCGCGTCCAGCGCCTCGCAAAGCGCCGTCAGCGCCTCCCGGGCGCTCATCGGGCTGTTCTGCTGCACGCAGCCCTTGACCAGTTCATGGGCCTCGAGGTCGATGTCGGCCTGGGCCAGCGTCGCCTCGGTGACGCCGTCTTTTCCGATATAGATTACAGGCTCCGCGTTTACCGCCAGGCTCCGCAGATACGCCCGCTGTTTGCTCGTCATGGTCGTTCCCTCCATATCAGTCCACAAAGTCGAATTCCATGTCGTCGATGATGACGGTTGAGCCTTCGCCGGCGCCGGCTTCGCGCAGCGCGTCGATCACACCCAGACGCCGCAGCGTCCGGTGGAACCAGTTCAGGCTCTCATCGTCATCGAAGTTGACGCTGTTGATCAGATGCTCCATCGCCGGTCCGGTGACCGTAAACGCATTGCCGTCCCGCTCGATGCCGAAGTCATCGGTGAGGGGCATGTCTTCGGGCGCGGCCTCCTCCTCGAAATGCTGGATGGGCGGCAGGGTTTCCAACTGGGCTTCTGCCTCGTCCAGCAGTGCGTCAAAGCCCGCGTGCGTTGCCGCGCTGACCGCGAACACCGGCCAGCCGTCTGCGGCCACATGCGCTTTAAGCCGCTGCAGGGCGCTGTCGTCGCTCAGCAGATCGGTCTTGTTGCAAACCACGATCTGCGGACGGTTCCGGAGATCGCCGTAGTTCGCCAGCTCCCGGTTGATCTGGTCATAGTCCGCAACAGGATCCCGGCCTTCGCTGCCGGCAATGTCAATGACATGGAAAAGCAGCCGGGTCCGCTCCACATGGCGGAGGAAATCGTGCCCGAGGCCGACGCCCTCGGATGCGCCCTCCACCAGGCCCGGGATATCCGCGAGCACGATGTCCTTGCCGTGGCGGCGGACAATGCCCAGGTTGGGGGAGAGCGTGGTAAAATGATAGTTCGCGATCTTCGGCTTTGCGGCCGTGACCACCGAGAGGATGGTGCTCTTCCCGACGTTGGGATACCCGACAAGACCGACATCCGCAATGGTCTTCAGCTCCAGCTGAAAGGTGTGGACGGAGGTCTTGAAGCCCGGCTTGGCGAAGTTGGGCGCCTGACGGGTGGGCGTCGCAAAGTGCATATTGCCCCAGCCGCCGCGCCCGCCCTTCAGCAGCAGGCGGGTTTCGCCGGGCCGGTCCATGTCCGCGGCGATCCTGTCCGTGTCCATGTCCCGGATCACAGTGCCAACGGGGACCTTGATGACCAGGTCCTCGCCGGATTTGCCCTTGCAGCGCAGCGCACTGCCATCCTTGCCGTCCTCGGCCGTGTACTTGGTCTTGTAGCGGAAATCCAGCAGCGTGTGCATGTTGGGATCCGCAAAGAGCAGAATGCTGCCGCCGCTGCCGCCATCACCGCCGTCCGGACCGCCGTTCTGAACGAATTTCTCCCGGTGGAAGGACACGCAGCCATTGCCGCCATCACCGGCCTTGCAGGTAATTCTGGCCCGATCCACAAAGTTTCCCATGCTGTCTCCTTTTGTCCGTTTCTTCAGTTTCTCAGGGAATGCAGCGGCGCGGGGATGCGCCCGCCGCGGGCGATGAAGTCCTCGCAGCCAAACCCGTTCACGGCCTGGACCGGCGCAAAGCCCAGCAGGCCGCCGAAGGACACCTGGTCGCCCGCGCGCTTGCCAATGGCGGGAATCACCCGGACTGCCGTGGTCTTGTTGTTGACCATGCCGATCGCAGCCTCGTCGGCGATGATGCCGCTGATGGTCGCCGCAGAAGTGTCGCCGGGGATGGCGATCATGTCCAGACCGACCGAGCAGACGCAGGTCATGGCCTCCAGCTTTTCCAGCGAAAGCGCGCCGGCCTTGACCGCCTCGATCATGCCGATGTCCTCGCTGACCGGGATGAAGGCGCCGGACAGGCCGCCGAC
>CAMKAE010000061.1 GCA_946410395.1 uncultured Clostridia bacterium | reverse complement strand
TTGCGGGCAATCTTGTCGATTTCGTCGATGTAGATGATGCCGCGCTCCGCCAGGGTCACGTCATAGTCCGCTGCCTGGATCAGCCGGAGCAGGATGTTTTCCACATCCTCGCCCACATAGCCGGCTTCGGTCAGGGTGGTGGCGTCGGCGATGGCGAACGGCACGTGCAGGACCTTGGCCAGGTTCTGGGCCAGATAGGTCTTGCCGGAACCGGTGGGGCCCAGGAGCAGGATGTTGCTCTTCTGCAGCTCGACGGCGCCCTTTTTGCGCTTGCGGCCGATGCGCTTGTAATGGTTATAGACCGCAACACACAGCGCGCGCTTGGCGTCGTCCTGGCCGATCACATACTCATCCAGCACCGCTTTCATCTCGTGCGGCGTCGGCAGTTCCTTCTCGTTTTTGATTTCCTTCTGGGCGCCGTCTTCCTCGATGATCATGGCTGCCAGATCCACACACTCGTTGCAGATGAACACGTTTGGCCCGGCGATCAGCCGCTGGACCTGCGCCTGCGGTTTTCCGCAGAAGCTGCAGCGATGCACAGTGGGACGGTTCAGATTGTTGTTGGCCATGCTGCTCCTTCTCTGTACAAACACATTTCGTCAGTCGCGCAAACGCTTGCTCCGGCTGCGGACGCTTACTGCCTGCGAGGCTGATAGATCTCGTCGATGATGTGGTAATCCAGGGCTTCCTGGGCCGTCATGAAGTAATCCCGCTCGCAGTCGGCCTGGATCTTTTCCAGGGGCTGACCGGTCATCTCCGCCATCATGCCCAGCATCTTCTTCTTGGTCCTGAGCAGCCAGTCCGCCTGGATCTGCACGTCCGTCGCCTGCCCCTGCGCACCGCCCAGCGGCTGGTGGATCATGACCTCCGCGTTCGGCAGCGCCAGACGCTTGCCCTTCTCACCGGCCATCAGCAGGAACGCGCCCATCGAGGCCGCCATGCCGATGCAGACCGTCCGCACGGGGCATTTCACATACTGCATGGTGTCATAGATCGCCATGCCCGCGGTCACGGAACCGCCGGGGCTGTTGATGTACAGGTTGATCTCGGCGTCCGGATCCTCCATCTCCAGGAAAAGCAACTGCGCGACCACCGTGTTGGCCACGGCGTCGTTGATCTCGCCGCCCAGAAAGACGATGCGATCTTTCAGCAGGCGGGAATAAATATCATAGGACCGCTCTCCGCGGCTGGTCTGTTCCACAACATAAGGTACCAGCGTCATTGTGCCCCTCCTCTGTCCGCTCCGATGGAAAACGGGAAGCCGGGCAGACCCCCGGGCTCCCCGAAGCATTGCTGATTATTCCGCGTCTTCTTTTTTCTCCGGTTCGGGAGCGGCCTTCTCGTTGACCACGGCGTCCTGCATCATCATGGCGACGGTGCGGGTCACGGTGGCAGCGTCCTTCAGGGCTTCCTTCTGGTCGTCGGTGAGCTCCTTCTTGAACTCCTCAAGATCCTTGCCCATGCGCTCCGCCTGCTTGACGGTCTCCTGCTCGATGTCGGCCTCGTCGGGCTCGATGTTCTCGGCTTTTTCGATGGCTTCAAGCGTCAGACGGATCTTCAGGCGGCGCTCCGCCTCATTGCGGTACTGCTCAGCCAGCGATTCGACGGTCTGGCCGGTCCACTTCAGGTAGTCCTCCATCTTGATGCCCTGGTAGGCCATCCGCAGCTGCATGTCCCGCAGGATGCCGTTGATCTCCCGGTCCACCATGGCCTTGGGGATGTCCACCGTCGCGTTGTCCGCGGCCTTCTCGACCACGGCGTTCTCCGCGGCGGTTTTGTTGTTCTCGTCCGCTTTCTTCTGCAGTTCCTCCACGATGCTCTCGCGGTACTCCGCAAAGGTGGTGAAGTCGCTCACGTCCGCGGCGAAATCATCATCCAGCTCGGGAAGCTCTGTTTTGGAGATGCTGTTGACCTTGACATGGAAGACCGCCGCTTTGCCGGCCAGCTCCTGGGCGTGATAGTTCTCGGGGAACGTGACGTTCAGGTCCTTCTCCTCGGCCACGCACATGCCGACCATCTGATCCTCAAAGCCCGGGATGAAGGTGTTGCTGCCGATCTCCAGCGTCTGGCCCTGGGCGGTGCCGCCGTCGAAGGCCACGCCGTCCACGGTGCCGGCATAGTCCATGTTCACCGTGTCCCCGTTCTCCACGGGGCGGTCCAGCACCTCCACAGTGCGGGAGGCCTTGGTCCGGTCGCGGCTGATGCGGGCGTTGATGTCGTCCTCGCCCACGGTCTCCTTCTCGATCTCAACCGTCAGGCCCTTGTAGTCGCCCAGCGTGACTTCCGGATACACGTACACCTCGCAGGTAATGGTGACGTCCTTGTCCGGCTCAATGCTCAGCCAGTCCACATCCACCTCGGGCTGGTCCACAGCCTTGATCTCTTCCTTTTCGATGGCCGCATCATAGTGCTCCGGCAGCCACTGGTTGATGGCTTCCTCATAGAAAATGTCGGGGCCGTACATCCGCTCGATCAGCTTGCGAGGGGCATGGCCCTTGCGGAAGCCGGGCACGTTGACGCGGCCGCGCAGCTTCAGGTAGGCCTTCTGGGTGGCCTCGGCAAACTCGTCCGCCGGCAGGGTAAAGGTCAGCTTGGCCTTGTTGCTGGAAATCTTTTCAACGGTGTAGCTCATGGATATCTCCTCCTGTGTCGCTCCTCGGACTTGCCGAAGGCTCTTGCTCCGGCAGATCTTGCGGCGCGGTGTCTATTCTATCATACTTTTTCTTCCCGTGCAATACGCTGGGAGAGGCTTTTTGCCCGCTTTTGTCCTGGGCTGTTCAGAACGGATCGTCCGGCTCCGCACAGGCCTCCGAGGTGCCGATGCCCAGGATCTCTGCGGTCTTCCGGGCGCTGGCGCGATTCCCCTTGGAATTGGTCACCAGGCAGATCTGCCTGCCCATGAAAACCATGGCTGCGGACTGACCGCCGTCCAGGTTGAAGGCCACCGTGCAGCCCATCTCCTGAAGCCGTTCGGCCACAAAGCGGATGGATGAGCCGATGCTGCGCTTGTTCCGGCCCTCGGACATTACCGCGGCGTAGTGTCCCGGTCCGATCATGCCGACGGCGGTGCGCTGGGCGCTGCCCGTGCCGTATTTCTTCAGTGCCGTCGTGTTCATCTCCCCGTCCCGGATCAGCCAGGGGCCGAAGGCCAGCACGTCCTGCGCGCCCATCTCCACATAGTCGTCGGCCTTCAGCTCGTTGGACCAGAACACCCGCATGTCGCCGTCGGGCATCAGGGCCAGCGTGTCGCAGTTGGGGAAATCCTTGTTCTTTTTCTTGGTGTGGGCGTAAACGATCTCGCCATCCCGGATCAGGATGCCCGCGATCATCTTCTTGCTGAGACGCAGGTGGGCAAAATCGCTGTTGAGCGCGAACACCGTCCGGTGCTTCCTGGCGATCTGGTAGGGATAGTTGAGGTCCTTCCAGCGCTTGGTCTCGCTCCAGGGGAGCATCCGGAAGCTCTCCCCCGGCGCGGCCCAGATCTCCGCCTCATACCAGACCAGTCTCGGCTTGGCTTGGGTTTTGCGGTGGATCTCCACCTTCAGCGTTGCGGAGCAGTAACGCCAGACGCCAGCCTCGTCGTCCTCGAATACGAACTCCCCTTCGTCCAGGAAGCCCGCCTCGTTGAGCGGTGGGAACGCGCCCGGCTCGCCGTCCGCGGTCTCGGCAAGACCGGCCGACGCGGCCAGCACCATCAGCAGGGTCAGCATGAACACGGTGATAATTCTGTTCATTTCTTGATCACCTGCGGTTTCCGCTCGATCACCTGGTCGGACACGCCGATGGCGATCAGCTCCGTCGCACGGCGGGCATTGCCGTATTTGTTGGATGCGCCGCCCGCCACATTCAGCTGGACCCCCATGAACATCATGAAGGAGGTCTCGCCGCCGTCCAGGTTGAAGCCCACCGTGCAGCCTTTGTCCAGCAGACGCTCCGTCAGGAACGTCAGGTTGGTCCCCTTGCTCCGGGCGGTGCGCCCCTCGGCGACGATGGCCACATAGTGATGGCTGTCGACCATGCCCAGCACCGTGCGGGGATTGTTGTTCTTGCCCAGCACCTTCAGCGCCGTCTCGTTGATCTGTCCGTCCCGGATCAGCCAGGGGCCGAAGCACATCACCGTCTGGCAGCCCATGTCGAGGTATTCCTGCGCGGTGTATTCCAGGCGATCGTGCACCGCGATGGATCCGTCCGGCATGAAGGCCAGGATGTCCTGGTTCGGGAAGGCTCCGGCCTTCTGCTTCTTGCGGACCTTGCTCCAGAGGATCTTCCCCTCGCGGATCACGATGCCGACACTCGTGTTCTTGTTCGGGTAACGCCCCTGCGCGTAGTCGTTGTTGATCGCGAAGACCACCTTGTGCTGCTGCGCGAGGAGATACGGCCAGGTGGAAGTGCTCAGGTGCTTGCCCTCTTTGAAGGTCGGGTTGAACCAGCGCTCATCCCCGCGGGTCCAGACTTCCGCCTCCCACCAGACGAGCTTCTTCGGGGTGTCCGTCGTCTTGCGGATGATCTCGATCTTGAGCGTCGGAGATACATAGCGCCAGAGGCCCTCGCTCTCCCCCTCGTAGACGAACTCGCCCTCGTCGAGAAAGCCCTCTTCGTTCAGCTCAGGCCAGTCGGCGCGCTCTTCGCCGATCCGCTGCGCGACGGTCGCTCCCGCCGCGGCCGGAAAGAGCAGCAGCAGGGCCAGCAGCAGCGGAAGGATTCTCCTGATCAGCGTCATTCGCTCACCCCTCCATCCCCATCATGCGGTGCAGCAGCTCCTGATAGGCCTGTTCGGCGTTCCCCAGGTCCCGCCTGAAGCGGTCCATGTCCAGCGGCTCATGGGTCCTTGCGTCCCAGAAGCGCGCGACGTCCGGGGAAATCTCGTCCGCCACGAGGATCTGCTTGTGGAAGCGGCCGAACTCCAGCTTGAAGTCGATCAGCTCGATGCCGATCTCCCGCATGAACCGGCCGATGATGCCGTTGACCTGAAGCGCCATCTCGGTGGCCTGCTGGATCTCCTCGCGGGTCGCCAGGCGCAGGGCCAGGATATGCGTCATGTTCACCAGCGGGTCCTCCGTGTCCGTGCCCCGGAGGATGTACTCCACCACCGGCGGCTGCAGCGGACGGCCTTCCGTCAGTCCGAGGCGTTCCGCCATACTGCCGGCCGCGCGGTTCCGCACCTTGATCGCCACCGGCACCATCTCGCAGCGCCGCACCAGGCTCTGTCGGCTGTCCAGAGGCTCGATATAATGGTTCGGCACTCCGTTTTCGGTCAACAGCCGAAAAAAGGTTTGCGAGATGGCGTTGTTGATCTCGCCCTTGCCCCAGATGCGGCCGCGCTTGAGCCCGTGGTAGGCCATGGCGTCATCCTTGAAATACTCAATGGCCGTATCCGGGTCATCCGTCGCGTAAATCCGCTTGCTCTTTCCCTCTCGGATCAGTTCACCGGGCTGAAGCATGTTCTGACTCCCTTCGGTCCCGTCGGTCACAGCCCTCAGATACGCATAAAGAGCGCACAGCACGGGGCCGTAAGCGCTCTTTAGATTTTTGCATTCTTATTGTACCAGATTTTGAGTGGTGTGACAAGTGCCAAATGCCTGTTTTGCCGCATTTTCCGAAGCGGTTTTACGTCGCGGGGGCTCCGAGCAGACCGGTCCGCCCGGCGAAGGCGTAGATCCCCACGGCCGCCGCCACAGAGAGATTCAGGGAATCCACCCGGTCATTGGAGGGGATCCGGACCGCCCGTCCAACCTGAGACCAGAAAGCCGGCAGTCCGCTCCCCTCATTGCCGAACGCCAGTACCCAGTCCGGCGGGACTTTCCCCCGGAGCACTTCGGGCAGCGGAAGCGAAGCGTCCAGCATGAACGGATAGATCATCCGGTCCGGATTGTCCGCGCGCCAGGCGTCATAATCCGGATAGGTTTTGACCCTGAGCTGAAAGAGCGCGCCCATGCTGGCCCGCACGGTCCGTGGGTCAAAGACGTCCGCGCACGGGCGGATGAGGCTCACATCACACACGCCAAAGCCCAGCGCGGTGCGCAGGATTGTCCCGATGTTGCCGCAGTCGGAGGCCTGGGCCAGCACAATTTGAGGCTTTCCGGCCTCGGCGCGCTCCTCTTTCTTGGCAAAGACGGCAGCCGCATAGCAGTTGTCCTTGCCGGAGATCCGTGCCAGGGCGCGGTCCGCCTCCTCGGCCCGGACGCCGAGAGCGGCAGCCTTGCGCAGCAGGCTCCGGCCCGCGTCGGTGTCCACGGCCTTTGTCGAGATCAGCACGCGCCGCACCCGCTCCGGCGCATGGTTCAGCGCCTCCGTGGCCGGGAAAAAGCCCGGCGCGTAGCTGTAGTCCAGGGATGGACTGTATGCTTCCAGTGATGGCATATGAGCCTCCGTCAGAACAGGGCTTCCACAAAATCCTTGGCTTTGAAGGGCTGGAGATCGTCGATTCCTTCGCCCACGCCGATATACCAGACCGGCACATTCACCTCCTGGCGGATGGCCAGCGCGATGCCGCCCTTGGCCGTGCCGTCCAGCTTGGTGAGGATGATGCCGCCCACTTCGCAGACTTCCTTGAACACCCGCGCCTGCTGCAGGCCGTTCTGGCCGGTAGTCGCGTCGAGGACGAGGATGCACCGGACATCGGCTTCGGGATACTCGCGGTCGATAACCCTGCGCATCTTGTCCAGCTCGTCCATCAGGTTCTTCTTGTTGTGAAGGCGTCCAGCGGTGTCCACCAGCAGCAGATCCGCGCCGTTGGCCTTGGCGGACTTCACGGCATCATAGACGACGGCCGCCGGGTCGGCACCCTCCTCGCGCTTGACGATCGGCACCCGGGCGCGCTCTGCCCAGATGGTCAGCTGCTCCGCGGCTGCCGCGCGGAAGGTATCGCCCGCGCAGAGCATCACCCTGCGGCCGATCCCCTGAAAGCGCAGCGCCAGCTTGCCGATGGTGGTGGTCTTGCCGACGCCGTTGACGCCCACGATCAGCATCACCATGGGCCATTTCAGCGGCGGCCGCGGGATGTCCATCTCCGCAATCATAATCTGCTTGAGGATCTCCCGGGCCTCCAGGCCGTTCTTGATCCCCTTCTGCCTGACCTGCTGCTTGAGCTCGTCAATGATGGCTGTGGTCGCCTTGATGCCGCAGTCGGAGAGGATCAGGATGTCCTCCAGCTCCTCGTAGAAGTCGTCATCGATCTTCTCCGTCTGCCGAGCCAGGCTGTCCACCTTGTCGGTCATGTTGCCGCGCGTTTTGCTCAAGCCTTCGCGCAGCCTGGCGAACAGGCCTTTCTTTTCCTCTTTCTGCTCCTCAGGGGCGGGAGCGGCTTCCGCGGGATTCCGGCTGTCTTTATGCGCATCCTTGTTCCGATTGAAAAGTCCCATCTCTGTTCTTCCTCCGGGTTATACTGTCTGCCCGCTGGGGGCAGGGGCATTATAGCATAAGCGAAGCGCTCTTGCAAACATTTCCGCACCGCAAAAGCATGAGCCTGTCCGGCCCATGCCCTGCGCTCATCAGAGATTGGCAAATGTCACATACTTTTCCTTGGGAGCCCGCGTCTTTTCGGCGCTGATCTCCTGCAGCATGATCGTGGGCTGCCCGTCCTGGGACTGGACGGTCTGGGCCTTCGCCGTCAGACGGATGAAGCCCTTTTCGTCGGGGGTCTCCTTGCCGCGGCACACCCAGCCGCACTTGGCGATGTCGTTGGCGCAGCACGTCATGGCGTAGCGGCCGAAGAAGTAATACCCGCCCGGGAAATCGTCCTCCGGGTACGGCTGGCCCGTCATGCGCAGCACCTTGCCGTCATAGCGGCCCGGGTGCTCCATCGCGTCCAGGTAGAGAACGCCGAACTGGTCGTCCGTCACATCGATGATGTCGGCCTTCATGTCGTAGGGCAGGTCCTCCTCCGTGACGCCGTCCTCGGTGGAGCCGTCCGGATTCTCGAACAGGATCGTCGCGGCGGGGTTCAGCGCGCGCAGCTGCTTGCGCCAGCTGCTCTTCGGGAAGTCCGGCCCGCAGCGGTTGATCAGAATCAGGTCCGCGGCCTTCATCGGGTCGGTAAGCTGCTTGCGCATGTTGGTCATATAGTTGGCAAAAGTGGTGGCATCAGCCAGCGTGATGATCTGCACCAGCTCCCAGCGGGGCGGCATCTTGACCCGCGCCATCATCTCGAGCCCCCAGAAATTGTTGAACTCAATGATGACCCGCTCGGGGCTGTACTCGTTGTTGAGCTGCTTGACCCGCAGGCTAGTGAGTTCGGAGGCGTCGTCGAGCTGAACGACCATGGCGTTGGCCTTGGCCAGCACATCGGGCTCGTACTCCTCGATGCCCTCCTCGCAGCAGATGATCAGCGTCCGCTGCCCGGCGGAAAAGTTCTCGTCCGTCAGCATGGACGTGATCATGGTGGTCTTGCCGCTCTCAATGAAACCGGTCAGCATATAGACCGGGATAACGGTTTGCTCTCTCATGCCCTGAACAGCTCCCGCAGCGCTTTTTCATTGATGTCGGTGCCGATCACGCAGAAGCGGCCGGTGTAGTCCGCCGTGCCGTCCCGGAAATCGCATTCGCCCGGCACAAAGTCAAACTCAAACCACTTGCCCTCGGCGTCCTGGAGAATGCCCTTGGCCCGCAGGATCTTGCCGTACTCCTCCTCGTCGCCCAGCGCATCCAGCATGCCCTTGATCTCCTCACGGCTGTAGCGGTTGGCCGTCTCCACGCCGATGTTCTGGAAGACCTCATCCGCGTCGTGGCCGTCGCCGTGATGGTGATGGTGGTGGTGATGATGGTCATGATCGTGATGATGCTCATGGGGATGATCATGCTCATCCTCGTCGTGATCATGATGATGATGCTCGTGCTCATCGTCGTCGTCATCATCGTCGTCATCGCCATCATCATCGTGATGGTGGTGTTCGTGCTCGTCCTCGTCGTGGTGATGATGATGGTGCTCGTGCTCGTCCTCATCCTCGTCCTCGGGCTCCATGGCCTCAAAGAAGATGGGCTTGCCGTTCTCGATGACATCAAGCATGAAATCCGGGGTCATGTCATCCCAGGGCGTGGTAATGATGCGGGCGTCCGGGTGCGCCTCGGCCACGAGGGCACGGCTCTTTTCCACCCGGTCGGCGCTCAGCAGCTGCGTGCGGCTGAAGATCACCGTGGACGCGCTCTTGATCTGATCCAGGAAGAACTCGCCAAAGCTCTTCATGTACATGCGGCACTTGCCGGCATCCACCACCGTCGCGCTGCCGCCCACCTCAATGTCGGGGTGGCGCGTCTTGGCCAGCTCCACGGCGGAGAGGATCTCGCTCAGCTTGCCCACGCCGGTGGGCTCCACCAGAATGCGGTCCGGGTGATACGTGTCGATCAGCTGATCGATCGCGCCCTGGAAGTCCCCGGCCAGGGTGCAGCAGATGCAGCCGGCGTTCAGTTCGGATACCGTGATGCCGACTTCTTTCATAAAGGCGCCGTCCACGCCGATGTCGCCGTACTCGTTCTCGAGCAGCACGACCTTTTCATTGCGCAGCCTGCCGGTGAGCAGCTTTTTGATCAGCGTCGTTTTGCCGGCGCCGAGGAAACCGGACACAACATTGATTTTCACCATGGGATTGTTTCACTCCTTGCTGTCTTGGATCCGCAGAGCGATTTTGCTCCAGCACTATTATACCGCGCCTGTCAAGTGCCCGAGAGCACCACATTGCGCACCCGTCTGGTCAGGCGGCTGAAGCCGGTGTCGGTCACGTTCTGGTTCAGCAGAATCGTCATCCCAATGTCCGGCATGTTGGTGAAATAGGTGCCCAGCCAGCCGTCCCAGCCGTATTCCCCGGCACGGGCCAGCCCGGAAAAGCGGCCCGGTTCCGTGCAGATCCGCATCAGCTTTCCGTAGTTCCAGCCGCCGCCGCAGTCCCAGAACAAGCCCTCCGGAAGCTGCGGGGCGGTCAGCCAGGCCACGGTCTGTTCGGAGAGGTAACGCCGGCCGTCCAGCTCTCCTTTTCCGAGCAGCATGGCCGCGAAACGTGCATAGTCATCGAGGGTGGACACGAGCCCTGCGCCGCCGGACTCAAATCTCGGCGGCTTGCTGTAGTCGCCCACGCAGAGATGCAGCTGCGCGAAGGGCTCCAGCCCACCGGGCACACGCTTCGCGCAGGTGACGAAGCGGCTGCGTTTTTCTTCCGGCACCCAAAACGCCGTGTCTTTCATGCCCAGCGGTTCAAAGAACTCCCGGCGGAGGAATTCGGAGAAGGGCATGCCGGAAACAACCTCGACGATCGCGCCGAGCACGTCCGCGCAGGTTGAATAGCGAAACGCGCACCCGGGCTGAAACGCCAGCGGCAGGCGGCCGATGGCATTGCAGAAACCGACTGTATCCAATCCGTTCCCGGCTTTCATGGCCGCTGTGTTCTCGTCGAAGAGATCCGCGGCAAAGCGTCCCGCCGCGTCGTCCCCCGGATAAGAGAGGCCCGCGCACATGCCCA
>CAMKAE010000060.1 GCA_946410395.1 uncultured Clostridia bacterium | reverse complement strand
TCAGAAGGTCATGCGCTCCTCGATGTACTTGCGCAGGTCGGCCACGGCCACGCGCTCCTGCTGCATGGTGTCGCGGTCGCGCACGGTGACTGTGCCGGTGGGCTCGGTGTCGAAGTCCACGCAGATGGCGAAGGGTGTGCCGATCTCGTCCTGGCGGCGGTAGCGCTTGCCGATGGAGCCGGTCTCGTCGTATTCCACCGGGAAGTACTTGCTCAGCTCCGCGTGGATCTCGCCGGCCAGGGCGCCCAGCTTGTTCTTCTGCAGGGGAAGCACCGCGGCCTTGTAGGGGGCCAGGGCCGGGTGCAGGTGCAGGACCGTGCGCACATCGCCGCCCTCCAGCTCCTCCTCGTCGTAGGCGTTGCAGAGGAAGGCCAGCACGGCGCGGTCCACGCCCAGGGAGGGCTCGATGCAGTAGGGGATGTATTTCTCGTTGGTGACCGGGTCCAGGTACTCCATGGACTTGCCGGAGTGCTTCTGGTGCTGCGTCAGGTCATAGTCCGTGCGGTCCGCCACGCCCCAGAGCTCGCCCCAGCCGAAGGGGAAGAGGAACTCAAAGTCCGTGGTGGCCTTGCTGTAGAAGGCCAGCTTCTCCGGCTCGTGGTCCCGCAGGCGCAGGCTCTCCTCCTTGATGCCCAGGGACAGCAGCCAGTCATGGCAGAACCCGCGCCAGTATTTGAACCACTCCAGGTCCTCGCCGGGCTTGCAGAAGAACTCGAGTTCCATCTGCTCAAACTCCCGGACGCGGAAGATGAAGTTGCCGGGGGTGATCTCGTTGCGGAAGCTCTTGCCGATCTGCGCGATGCCGGCGGGGAGCTTCTTGCGGGTGGTGCGCATCACGTTCTGGAAGTTGACGAAGATGCCCTGGGCCGTCTCCGGGCGCAGGTAGATCTCGTTGGAAGCGTCCTCGGTGACGCCGGCATAGGTCTTGAACATCAGGTTGAACTGGCGGATGCCGGTGAAGTCCTTCTTGCCGCAGACGGGGCACTTGATGTCGTGCTCGGCGATGTACTTCTCCAGCTCCTCGTTCGTCCAGCCGTCGCCGGTCTCGGCGCCGCCGGTGAAGTCCTCGATCAGCTTGTCCGCGCGGAAGCGGGCCTTGCAGGCGCGGCAGTCCATCAGCGGATCGTTGAAGCCGCCGACGTGGCCGGAGGCCACCCACACCTCGCGGTTCATCAGGATCGCGCTGTCCAGGCCGGTGTTGTACTTGCTCTCCTGGACGAATTTCTGCCACCAGGCCTTCTTCACGTTGTTCTTGAACTCCACGCCCAGAGGGCCGTAGTCCCAGGAATTGGCCAGTCCGCCGTAGATATCGCTGCCCGCGAAGATGAAGCCGCGGTTGTTGCACAGTGCCTTCAGCTTGTCCATCGTCAATGCCGCCATGATGTTCTTCCTCCCTCAGTCCGGTATCTTATTTATCTTATCCCCGCGCGGCCCGTTTGTCAAGGCTCGGTTTCCTCCGGCAGGGACAGGCTGCCGTCCTCGCCGATGAGTACCGTGCCGACCATGTTAAAGCCCCGGGGCAGGGATGCCAGTTCCTTCTTGTCGACGATGGTAGCCAGGCGGGCAAAGACCGCATAGCGGTTCTTGTAGATCTGCAGCTCCACGGGCTGGTAGACGCCGCGGGCGCCGGCCTTGATCGGGACGGCGCTCATGACCCGCAGGACCGGTTTTTCGCCGGTCAAATCGTATTCGAGCTGAATCACCGCGCCCATGGCGCCCGCCGCGCCGGAGTAGCCGTCCACCAGCGTTCCGGAGGAGAACAGGATGGGCTTGCCCTGATAAAAGGATACGGATTGCAGCAGAGCGGGTCCATGGCCCCAGACCACATCCGCGCCGCCGTCGATCAGCCGCTTGGCCAGCGCGATGCGGTCCGCGGACGGCGAGGTGGACTCGGCGGTCCCCCAGGCCACGCTGACGATGATGATGTCGCAGCCGTGGCTGCGCAGCAGGCGGATCCGCTCGAGCATCACGGTCTCGTCCTTCACCCCGGCCTCGTGGGCAAAGCCCGTCAGGCCGATGGACACGCCCTTGGCCTGCCAGACCAGCACCTCGTCCGCGTCGTGGGCAATCCCGTTGCCCAGGGTGCCAAAGGACATGATGTCCGCTTCCCTGAGGGTGTAGCGGGTGCTCTCATAGCCCTCCATGCCAAAGTCCAGCAGATTGCCGCCGGTCAGGTTCACCGCGTCGACGCCGGCCGCCTTCAGGAAGCGCACGGCAGAGGTGGGCGCCAGCAGCGACGTGGCCTTCACGCCCTCCTCGGTCTGCAGGTCCGCCAACGGCATGATCAGCGTCGTCAGGGTCAGATCGTCGGCCTGAAAGACATCCGTCAGCGCCTCCAGCAGCCAGCCGTCCTCCTTGTCCGCCGCCATCGCGGTTAGGCTGTTGGCGCGGCTGCGGGCACTGAGGGTCTCCCCCAGCCCTGTCCGGCCGCACAGGGAGACGGTCAGGTAGGTGTTCGGGTCGCGGGTGGGCTCCGGCGTGGGTTCAGGGGTCGGTTCAGGTGTCGGTTCAGGCGTCGGTTCCGGTGTCGGCTCGGGTGTCGGTTCTGGCGTCGGCTCGGGCGTCGGCTCGGGCGTCGGTTCAGGCGTCGGCGCAGGCGTCGGTGTCGGCAGCGGTGTCACCTGGACGGGAGTGGGCGTCGCCTCCTCCGAGGCGTCAGGCTCCTCCGCGGGCGTCGCCATCGGCACCGGCGACGGGGAGGGCGTATAGCTGGAAACAATCACCGTGCCGCCGGTGTTGACGGTTCCGGCCGCAGCCGATCCCATCACCAGCAGCAGGGCGCAAAAGAAAAGAAAAAACAGGGTTGAACGCTTCATGACTTCCTCCGGTGCTGTTTTCGTCCTCTGACATACTATCAAATCTGCCGTGGGATGTCAATCGCCCGGAGACGTGAACAGTCTGTAACATTTGCGCGCGACAGCTTGCGCCGCCGGGGACTTCGTGGCATAATGCCCCTGTGCCTGCGCCGCAAGCAGGCGGAGAAAGGAACGATTCCCGATGAAAATCAGCCGTCTGCTGTCCCTGCTTCTGGCCCTCGCCCTGCTGCTGGGTGTCTGCCCCCTCGCCTTCGCGGAGAGCGTCGAGGACGAAAACCCGCTGCTGGCCACCGTGGACGGCAAAGAGGTGCGCTACAGCGACGTCAGCGTCCTGTTCAACTACCTGATCGAGTATTACGGTGGCGAAGGCTACGACATGACCGGCGCCGAAAACCTTGCGGTGGTCCGCGCCTGGTCCATGGAGGACGCGCTGCAGACCATCCTGATCAACCGCTATGCCGCGGAGCACGGGCTGGACGTGTTCACGCAGGAGGAGGAGCAGGAGCTGCGCGAGACCACCGACACGCAGTGGGAAGAGATGCTCGACAGCTATATCGAATACTACGCCAACAATCCCGACGACATCTCCGACGAGGAGCTGCAGCAGCTCCGGGAGAACGGCGCCGCCTACTACGGCAGCATCGGCTTCCCCTATGACTACAATCTGCAGCTCAACCGCCAGTCCATTATCAACGAGCGCGTCCAGGCCGAAGTGTGCAAGGACGTGACCGTCTCCGACGCGGAGATCCAGGCAGAGTACGAGGCCCGCGTCGCCGAGAGCGAGGATTTCGCCGGGGACGCCATGTACTATGAGCTCTACACCTATTACTTCGGCTATGACCTGTACATCATGCCCGAGGGCTACCGCGCCGTGAAGCAGATTCTGCTCCCCGCGGACGAGGCCCTGATGGCGGAGTACACCCGGCTCAGCGCCCTGTGGGAGGAGCAGGCGGTCGAGGACGCCGAGGCCGCCACCCCCACCGACCTCTCCGCCGACGCCGTCACCTACGAGCAGGTGGAGGCCGCCCGCGCCGCCGTGCTGGAGGCCGCCCGGGAGACCGTGGACGAAATCATGGCACAGCTGGAGGCCGGCACCTCCTTCGACCAGCTCATGGCCATCTACGGCACCGATCCGCTCATGGCCGACGAGCCCACCGCCACCCGGGGCATCTACGTCCACCCGGACAGCCTCATGTGGTCCCCCGCGCTGATCGAGGCCGCCTTCTCCGTGGAGAACCCCGGCGACGTGGCCGCCCCTGTTGTGGACAGCGAGGGCATCCACATCGTGCTGTATGTGGACGACGTTCCCGGCGGCCCCGTGCCCCTGGACGACACCCTCCGCGCCACGCTCTACGAGTCCCTGCTGGCCGCCAAGGAGACGGAGACCTTCCAGAGCGAAGTGGCCCGCTGGATCGCCGAAGCCGACGTGCAGTACACCGAGGCCGGCGAGGCCTGGAACCCGGGCATCCTGGACCAGTACACCGAAGCGGAATCAGAAGAGGCCGAAGCGGAATAACCGTCTGCGGCCCGCACACCCCGGCGCGTATGCGCACGGGGTGTTTTTCTTGCGCATTTCTTTGACTTATCGGCTTTCTGTGCTATAATGATTTTGTCTGGGCATTTCAGACCCGGCGCGCAATATGAGGCGGACAGCCGCCTGTCAGCACGGAGTTGCCATGATCAGATCCACCCTGGGTGGGCAGCGGACCATCAAGGGCTTCGTCAGCGCCAAGCTGGCAGCCCTGCAGCGGAGCGAGCCCACCTTTTCCGCCCTCTTTCCGCTCATGTTCTCCGAGGAGAGCAACGTGATGTACGAGCGCAGCGAGGGGTATCGCATCGTCAAAACCACCTACGGGGAGTGCCGGCGGCGGATCCTGCGGCGGGCCGCCGCGCTGTCGGCGCTGCTCGCGGATACGCCGGAGAACGCCGTGGTCGGCCTGGCCATGAAGAACAGCCTCTCCTGGATCGAATTGTTCTGGTGCATCCTGCTCTGCGGGCGTCAGCCGCTGCTGATGAACATCACCCTGGACCCCGCGGTCCAGGAGGCCGCCCTGCGCGAGGGCAACGCTGCGGCCGTCATCTCCGACGGGCCTGCGTACAGCGTCCGCACCCTGCAGGCCGACGCGATCGCCGAGGCGGACGCACCCCTGACTCCGGGTGTGTCCGGGACCTGCCTGTTCGTCATGTCCTCGGGCACCACCGGCCAGCCCAAGCTCTGCGCCTACTCCGCGGCGGAGATCGCCAGCCAGATCGCCGACAGCTCGGCCATCATCCGCTCCTGCCCGCAGATCAAGCGGCACTGGCACAGCGCCCTGAAGCTGCTGACCTTCCTGCCCTTCTATCACATCTTCGGCCTGGTGGCCGTTTACTTCTGGTTCGGGTTTTTCTCCCGGACCTTCGTGCATCTGCAGGACCTGAGCCCGCAGACGCTGCTCAACACCATCCGCCGCCACGAGGTGACGCACATCTTCGCCGTGCCCATGCTGTGGAACACGGTGTACAGGCAGGCCTCCCGGGAGATCAAAGGCCGCGGCGAGGCGACCTGGGCCAAGCTTCAAAAAGGCCTGGGGCTGGTGAGCCGCGCAGGCTTGCTGGCCCGCCCCCTGAGCAGGCTGCTGTTCGGAGAGGTGCGGCGCAGCCTCTTTGGGCCGTCGATCCGGTTCATGATCACCGGCGGCAGCGAAATCAGCCCGGAGGTGCTGCGCTTCTTCAACGGCATCGGCTACCCGCTGTCCAACGGCTACGGCATGAGCGAGACCGGCATCACCGCGGTGGAGCTGAGCCCCCGCTTCCGCCCGAAGACCGACGGTGCCGTCGGAACGCCGCTCCGCTCCATCACCTACCGCCTGGCCGAGGACGGGGAGCTGCTGGTCTCCGGTCCCTCCATGGCGCGTTATCTGCTCATCGACGGGGAGCGGCGGGACATGCGGGGCGCCGTCTTCGCCACCGGCGATCTGGCCCGGGAGGAGAAGGGCCGTTATTTCATGCTCGGGCGCAAGGATGACCTGGTCATCGGGCCCTCCGGCGAAAACCTGAACCCCGCCCTCATCGAGCCCGGGCTCAGCATGCCCGGCGTCCGCGAAGCGGTGCTGATCGCGGACCGGCGGACCGCGCCGCCCGTCCCCCTGCTGCTGGCCTGCGTCTCCCCCGCCGCGGACACCGCGTCTCTCCGGGAAGCCCTGACCCGCCGTCTGGCCGGCATGAACCTGGCCGGGCAGATCACCCGGATCGCCTTCACCGACCGCTCCCTGATGCGGGAGGACGAGTTCAAGCTCAACCGCACCGCCATCGCGAAGCGCCTGGCCGCCGGGGAGATCGCCCTGCTGGACGAGGCGGGCCGCGAGGCCGGAGGCGCCGATCCCCTGGCGCGGCGCGTGCGCGAGATCATGGCTCGCCTGCTGGGCAAGGCGCCGGAGGATCTGCGCGACGACAGCGATTTCTTCACCGACGCCGGCGGCACCAGCCTGGACTATTTCGCCCTGACCACCGAGCTGCAGGACACCTTCGACGTGCCGGTCCCCGTCAGCCAGAGCGCGCAGCTGACCACCCCGGCCCGTTTCAGTGCGTATCTCCGGGAGGCGCTGAAAGCCCATGATTGATCTCTGGAACTGGTTTGTCAAGCTGACGGGCTGGCCGCCCTGGCGGCTGGTCTTCCGCTGCCGCAGGCACGCACCGGCGGGCGGAAAGCCCTGGCGCGTCAAGGGGCCCATCATCATCTGCTGCAACCACACCTCCGTCTGGGACTACGCAGACATGCTGATGGTGTTCTTCACCCGCACCCTGCGCTGCCAGATGGCGGAGCTGCTCTTCCGGGAGAAGGGCCCGGTGCTTCGGCTCTTTCTGCGGATGATGGGCGGCATTCAGGTCGACCGCGGCGCACACGACTATGGCTTCATGGACCGCTCCGCGCAGATCCTGGCCAGGGGCGGCGCGGTGCTGATCTTCCCGGAAGGCCGTCTGCCCCGCGAGGGAGAGACGTCCCCCCTGCCATACCAGCCCGGCGCAGCCTACCTGGCCCTGCAGACAGGCGTCCCGGTGCTGCCGGTGTACACCGACGGGCGCTACTTCAACGGCAAGCGCAATCATCTGGCTGTGGGCGCTCCGATCGATCCGGCTGCCTTCCGGACAGACGGGGACGATGTGCGCGAGCAGGTCAGCCGGCTCAACGACGCGATCCGCGGCAGGATCCTGGAACTGGAGGGATGGGTCGATGCAAACTGCCGGTAAACAGCGGGCACGGCTGGTCTCCCCCGAGTACTGGTTTCACGACCTGATCCGGGTCACCGGCGGCCCGCCGGGGCTGCTCTGGTTCCGGCCGAAGAAGCTTTACGCCGACGACGCCGCAAGGGAAAAGATTCGCGGCGGCGCGCTGATCATCTCCAACCACGCCACCAACTTCGACCCGTTGTACCTGATGCTGACCGTCTGGTACCGGCGGCACCACTTCGTCTGCCTGCGCTCCTTCTTCAACGGACGCTTTCAGAGCTGGCTGTTCCGCCATTTCCTGTGCATTCCCATCGACCGGGAGAACGCCTCCCTGGAGACCATCCGCACCATCACCGACCACCTGCGGCGCGGCGAGCTGGTGAGCATGTTTCCGGAGGGGCACATCACCCGCGAAAACGAGGCCGCGAGCCTGCGGGGCGGCATGGTGCTGATCGCAAGCCAGGCCGGGACGCCCATCATTCCGGTGCACATCTGCAAGCGGGCTCACTGGTACAGCCGGCTGCGGGTGGTCATCGGCGCGCCGGTCAGTCCCGCGTCCCCGGATGGCGGCCGGCCCGGCATGCAGCAGCTCGAGCAGCTGGTCGGCCGGCTGGAGAACGAGATGAAGCGGCTCGCCTCCCTGGCGGGAGAAAACCGCTGACCACGATTGAAGGAGGGATCCCCTTGAGCATCACCACCGATGCGGTCTTCCGCAAATACACCTCCCCGGAAAACTTCGCCATGATCCGCCCCTACGACAGCCTGTGCGCCATGTGGGCGGACGTCAGCGCACGCTTCGCGGATCACGACGCCCTGTCCTTCGCGGGGGAAACCGTCACCTATGCCGGGCTGGAGGAGCGGGCCGCGGTGATCCGCGGCCGTCTGCGGGACGCCGGCATTGCCCCCGGCGCCTGCGTGGCGCTGCTGGCGGAGAACGGCATCGCCTTCGCCGAGGGCTTTCTGGGCATCGTCACCGCCGGGTGCACCGCCGCGGTGCTGCCCACCCACCTGCCGGCGCCCGCGGTCGCGGGCTGCTGCCGAATGTTCCGGGCCGCGGCCCTGCTGCACACGCCCAAAACCGCCGCTGCCGCCGAGGGCGCCCCGGTTCCGGCGCTGAGCCTCGACGGCAGCGCCGCCGCGCCCGCGCCCATGGCGGAGCGCAGGCCGGAGGACGGCTGCGCCATCCTGTTCACCGGCGGCACCACCGGCAAGAGCAAGGGCGTGCTGCTCAGCCACCGGGCCCTCGTGGCCGGCACCTCCTACGGCTGCTACGGCACGCCGGCCTTCATGGACCAGCGCTACATCCTGGCCCTGCCCTTGACCCACGTCTTCGGCCTGGTCCGCAATCTGCTGACCGCCCTGTACACCGGCAGCGTGATGCACATCTGCCAGAGCAACACGGACCTGTTCCGGGACATGGCCGCCTTCCGGCCCACGGTGTGGGTCACGGTGCCAGCCCTGGCGGAGATGGCCCTGAACCTGAACGCCCGCTTCGGCGGCAAGCTGCTGGGCGCCTCGCTGAAAACCGTGATCTGCGGCGCAGCGGCGGTGCCGCCCTACCTGACGCGGCAGTACCACGCCCTGGGCATCGCCCTGTATCCCGGCTACGGCCTCACCGAGACCGCCAACCTGGTCAGCGGCAACCCGGAGCCCCTGCGCAAGCCGGAGTCCGTCGGCCTGCCCTTCCCCGGGCAGGAGCTGAAGATCGTGGACGGCGAGCTGCTGATCCGCGGCGTCAATCTGATGGACGGCTATGTAGGCGCGGAGCCCGACGCCCTCGCGGACGGCTGGCTGCACACCGGCGACCTGGCCCGCTTTGACGACGAGGGCTTCCTGTACATCACCGGCCGCAGCAAGGAGATCATCGTGCTGCCCACCGGCGAGAACATCTCCCCCGCCGAGGTGGAGCTGCACTTCAGCCGCCTGGAGGCCGTGAAGGACTGCCAGGTGTTCGAGGACCTGGACGAATCGGGCCGGCACATCCTGGCCCTGGAGGTCACCCTGCGCGAGAGCGCCCTGCCTGCGCTGGGAGACAACCCGGCCCGGGCCGCCGAGGACCTGCTCTGGCAGGCCAACGCGGAGCTGCCCTCCTTCCAGCGGGTCTCCCGCATCACGGTCCGGGACACCGATTTCGAGCGCACCCCGGCCATGAAGATTGTGAGGTATCACAAATGCTGACAGACCGCAAAGCCATACTGGACAAGCTCCGGGAGCTGGTGGTCAGCGCAGACCCGCGCCTGGCGCAGGCCGCGGCCGCGGCCACCGAGGACACCCGGCTGGCGCAGGACCTGGGGATGAACTCCGTCAGCATCCTGTACATGGCCATCACCGTGGAGGACAGCTTCGGCATCCGCTTCCGGGATGTGGGCGTCTCCGATTTCACCGCCCTGCGGGACGTGATCGATCACATCCTGCGGGCACAGGCATGAGGTGGTGGTGCGGGACCTGCAGGCCCGGGGACATGATCCGGGTGAAGCTGGGCCCCGTCTGGCACTACGGCGTGTACGCCAGCGACGATGAGGTCATCGCCTTCGGGCTTCCGCCCTGGCCCGCGCCGCCCCCGCCGGAGACGGTGCGGGTGGTGGCCACCGACATCGACGTCTTCGCCTGCGGACAGATGGTGGAGCAGGCGGTGTTCGGCTTTCTGGAAAAGCGGCGCCGCGTGCCGCCGGAGGAGAGCATCCGCCGGGCCCGCGCCCGGCTGGGCGAGGGCGGCTATGACCTGCTGAACAACAACTGCGAGCACTTCGCGCGCGCCTGCGTCCTCGGGACGCACGAAAGCGAACAGGTGCGCAAAGCCCTGGGCCGTGACCCGATGAGCAGGGAGGGAGAAAAGAAGTGATCGCTGTCTGGGTGATCGCAGGCACGGCTTTCGTCGTCCTGTGTTTTTCCCTGCTCCCCTCCCTGGTCTGCGGCCGCCTGATGACCCGCCCCTGCACCTTTCCGGATCCCGTGACCGCGGACGAAAAGCAGCGGATCATCTCCGCCCCCTCACCGTGGCGCGAGCGGCTCACCGCCGCCTGGGACGCCCTGGACGCGCTGAGCGCGCGGGCGGTCCACATCCGGGCGGAGGACGGCGCCGAGCTGGCCGGGGATCTGTTTGAGGCGCCGGAGCACCGGGGCCTAGTGATCTTCTTCCACGGCTTCCGCTCCCATCCCCGCCATGTGTTCGCCGCCCAGGTCCTGGCCTTTCACGCGCAGGGCTGGGATGCCCTGCTGGTGTGGCAGCGGGCCACGGGCAAGAGCAGCGGGACCGCCCCAACCCTGGGCATCCGCGAAGCCGGCGACGCCGCGGCCTGGCTGCGCTGGGCGGAGGCGGAATGCCCCGGCCGGCAGACACTGCTGTGGGGCATGTCCGCGGGCTCGAGCGCCCTGGCCTTCGCCTCCGACAAGCTGAGCAGCCCCCAGCTGCGCGCCCTGGTGATGGAGTGTTGCTTTCCGGTTCCGGCGGTCCAGTCCGGCCACGACGTGCGCAAGCGCCGGGCGCCCTGGCCGCTGATGCGCCCCTGGCTGATCCTGTACATGCGCCTGAAGGCCGGCGTCCGGCTCACGGACGACAACCGGGC
>CAMKAE010000059.1 GCA_946410395.1 uncultured Clostridia bacterium | reverse complement strand
AGGTAGCCTCCTGACAGATAGAATTGGAAGCGTTTGCCCGCCAGATCAATTTTCGCTTTTTCTGCATCCAAACTGGAATTTATCAAATCAACGTTTATTCCAATGGTATACGGATGATATATTTCTGATCCTTGAAATCTCCAATGATCTGACCGCCGTTGTTCAGCATGATTTTTACGGTTGGCTCATTACTTTTCATCGGAAACAGCTTTATTTCTTTATATCCGATCTCTTTGCATTTTTTCAATAATTCTTTGAATAAAATACTGCCGTATCCTTTTCCTCTGTATCCCTTTGCGATACCGTACCCCAGATTTCCTGCACCGACGACCGTTTCCAGATACTCGGATGACGAATGCCTGACTCTGCCGTAACCGACGGGAATACCGTCGACATACAGAATATATGTGGTATAGGGAATCCAGCCTTCCGGCAAACCGATGCCTCTGGAATGGCCGTCCGTTGTCCGCAGCCACTCCTTATACTCGTCATAGGAAAGGCCGTATGCCGGGTTCGTAAAACCGTTTTCCACTGCAGGAATCTCCTGCAGCATATCATATTCCGCTTTCCCCATATCCAATGATAGTTGTTTTAATTCTATTTTACACATGCTTATTTTTCCTTCTGTTTTATAAGTCCCGCCGATATGTCACTGGTTCATTTAATTCAAAGTTACTTTCTTGAGATAAATCCCGATTTGCCGTGATCTCTGAAACCTGTGACAGGGCAACGGGGCTGCCCTGATGCCGGAAGCCGGGCAGCCAGGAAGCCATCACCGAAGGCCCGCATAATATGTATGCAGCAGCTCCTGTGGGACAGACACAGCACAGCTTTCGAGCTCCTTATACACCAGTGCTGTCAGATTCTCGAGCCCTCTCCACAATTCCGATGGGCTTTCCCCCATGACAAAAGTACTCCGGATCGCTGCTTTTTCCGTTTCCGGCAGTCTGTCGATTTCCCGGTTCAGGCTGCTTTCCAGCCGATAGCGGTCTCCCAGCAGATTAATGTACTGCCTCCGGACAGATTCCATCTCACCCACTGCGCGCAAATACTGACCGCGGTGAATAGCTACGGCCGCATGCATCAGCCGGATCCATACAGATCGGCAGGCTGCGTCAATGTCCTTCCTCTGCTTCTCGCCATATATCCTGTCATCCATCCACGCCCGGGACCTGACCATCTTTTCCTCCACCACGCCGGAGCGATCGTACAGAACCCGAAAGGCCGGCTTCCATGCGGCTGCGTGTTCATAGGCGCCGTATCCGATATCTATCTCCAGGAGATTGGACAGGAGATAACACTGCAGATGCCTGGACTCATCCTGATTGAAAAACAGAAGCCGGTATTCCCCGGATATCTTATGATGCATATAAGCCATGACCTCCGCCATGGCATCATCCGAATCCAGTGCAACCACAAAATCCAGATCCGACCATTCGTCGTGATACCCCTGCGCGCCGGAGCCTACCTGGACCAGCGAAACGATCCGCCTGCATGGCCGGGTTACTGAAAGGACATAATCAAAGGCGGCAGTCCTGTCCTGTATGCTGAAAATCGGATCCATCGCTTCGGCTCCTCTCACAAAATCCCGCTTTTTCACTCTGTTGATCAATATGGGTTCATTCGCATTGAAGAATACAGTGACGGTAGCGCCTTACACGAACAAGAAGATTCGGAAAAGATATACAGTCATCCATTAGCTCCATCATTTCTTCTCCGATGTATTCCAGCGTGGGATTGATGATAACGTACGGCTTGTCAGTCAGCATACAAATCAGACGCTTCTGCACACCGATTTGCGGCGCAGCAATTGCACGTCCGAATCTGTAATCCCGCCGATGCCACGGATGCAGTCGAACATGTCTTCAAAAACCGGTCGCAGTTCTTCCAGTTCCTCATGTTTCACTTCTTCGGATACTTCATACAGCTTTGGGTTACCTAATAGCAGGATCTCTCTTTCCATGAATACGCGCTCCCTCAACAAATCCCGATTGTCTGCCTACAGAACAAACATCAGCCAGATGATAGGGTACGTTCTCCGGATATCCCGGTTCACCAGCAGATAAACACACCCGTAAGCCAAGGCTGATATCATGATCCCGATCCCCGTAGCGCTGCCTTTGGTGAAGAAATGGGCGATTCCCCATGTCACCGCGGCCAGCATGCCTCCGTACGGGATAAGCCGGTTGTGGAACCACCGCTCAAAGGCCTCCTGTCCGAAGACGATGATCAGCAGGACAAGCACCACCTCGAAACAGTAGTAGACATACTGGAAGACAAACTACAGCGGCCCGTTCGCGTTGAACTCCCGGACAATCTTCAGCCCGTTCCAATCCCAGTATGAATAGACTAGGCTGGCAATTACCAACACGGCGACGATGATCCATTGCCAGACAGCCGGTTTTTCCTTCTTTTCAAACAGATCATAGCCATACCGCTTACGGGCAAAGCAGATGATTCCAAAGCTCAGGAGACCCCATAATGCACAGGTGATGATCCAGTGCGAGATATTCTGGAGATCCGTCCAGGATTGCATGGGCGCATGGTAAAGGAGCGGCTCAAGGACAAAGGCAAGGATTACTTCCAGGCCAAGACCTGCAAAGGCCAGCATTGCAAGGACCAAACAGGTCAGTCCGGTTGGCTTTTTCATCACACTTCACTCCCCAAAACCCGGTTTGCTGAGCAGACTTCCGATCACGATTATACCATATTCCCAGGCCTTTTTCCATAAAATGACTTTGATCGCTTCAACCAACAAGGTTTCCTTAGGTAGAATAACTGCATTGGTTATCACACCTGTCGGTGACAGCCTTGCCAATACTAAAATGCCCTGTAAAATTGGAATGTTGCAATATGCAGACAGGAGGGGCATTGGCATGACGCTCAACGAGGCCGCGAAGGAATCTGAATTTGACTGTAGGATCCGGCATTTGTCTCCCAAGACAATTGACAATTATGGAAAGCAGCTTCGCTACCTCCAGCGGTTTCTGGAAAAGGAGTTCTCTATTTCCACGGTTGAAGATGTGAAGCCGTCCCACATCAAGCGGTTTCTGTCGATGATGGATGATGCCGGCAGAAAACCCCAGTAGGCTTGCCGCTTCTGAAAAATCTTTCCGAAACATCTGAAGATCACGCACAAAGATTGTACCAAAATTGTTTTTCTTTTGTATTTTTGGGGCAGAAATCGAAAAATCTTGAAAAAACCTGCCCATCCTTCATCCATAATCTTCCACCGCAGATACCTCGCCAGCGGATGCAATACACTAGGGATGGTTCGCCTGCCGTTGTCGCATCCGGTATCTAATATTACCGAATTCGACATCTTGAGCGCTGGGCTAACCGATGCACGCAAAGCCCCAAAACGAAGGAAAACCCTCGCAAACGTAGTGTTTGCAAGGGTTTTCGGGAGTGGAGCATACCGGATTCGAACCGGTGACCTCTACAATGCGAATGTAGCGCGCTACCAACTGTGCTAATGCCCCAAATTTTTACCAATTTTGGAAATCTTTAGGTGATTTCCGGGTTACAGTAGGGATACCGTGTACTACCAACTGTGCTAATGCCCCAAACCTGCCCGCTCGCGGACAGCACGACGATTGTAGCAGAAAACCCGGAAAAATGCAAGTGCTTTTTGCGATCCGGCGAGAAATTGTGTGAACTTTTGCGTTGCCCTTGACAAATCGCGCGTCCTGTCTATAATGAATCCCGACAAGTGCATCCACCGCTGGGGGTGCGGCAAACGCCGCTGAGAGGGCTTCGGCCCGACCCTTGGAACCTGTGTAGATCATCCTACCGTAGGGAAGCGGAGCCGCGCAGCCAGATCCGGGCTGTGTGTCTGTCTTCCCGCGCATGGCGCGGGTTTTGTTTTGCGGGAAGGGTCAATGCGCCTGAACACACTGATCAAGGAGGAATCCTCGCATGGAAATCATTGAATCTGTGGAAAAGCTGGTGACCACGCTGGAGTCGTCTGCGGAGGCCGGCGTGGAAGCCGTGGCAGCGTCCGCTGAAGCAAGCGTGGAAGCCGCGGCAGCGTCCGTTGAAGCGAGCGTGGAAGCAGCAGCCGAAGCTCCCAAGAGCTGGTTCACCACCGCCTTTGGCAAGTTCGGCGAAATCCCCACCTGGGGCTGGGCTGTGCTGCTGGCGCTGCTGCTGGTGGGCGTGATCTGCTGGACTGCTGTCCGAAAGAAAAACGGGCGCAGCGTGTGGGGCACCCGCATGATCGCCATGGGCGCCATCTGCATGGCCCTGACCACTGTGCTGAGCCTGATCCGCCTGATGCGGATGCCCATGGGCGGCTCCATTACGCCCGCCGCCATGCTGCCGCTGCTGCTCTTCGCCGCGGCCTATGGCGTCGGACCGGGCGTCACCCTCGGTGCGCTGTACGGCATTCTGGACTTTGTGCTGGGCGGCGGCAGCTTCGTCAACCTGGACGTGCTGGCCTGGCTGCTGGACTATCCGCTGGGCTACGCGGCGCTGGGCCTGTGCGGCGTGATTGCCGGCCGCCTGATCGCCAACCCCAAGAAGGCCACGATGATCCTTGTCATCGGCATTGTGATCGGCTGCGCGGCGCGGTTCCTCTGCAGCTTCCTGTCCGGCTGGATCTTCTACGGCATGTATGCGCCTGATTACGGCTTCTCCAGCCCGGTTCTCTACTCCATCTGCTACAACGGCGCTTACATGCTGCCGAACTGCGTGATCTGCGCGATCCTCGGCGGTGCCGTCGGTCCCCGCCTCGTGCGCGAGATGCGCAAGGTCAAGGTCCAATAAGCATTCCCCGGCCGCAATCCCACCCCGCTCTCCAGCCGGAGAGCGGGGCTTTTCTGTGCCGGCGGTGCTTGCCGTCCCGGCTAAACCATGCTATACTGTGCCTGTCAATACACGGCAGAAGAAGGATGCGCATGATCGATCTCTGCACCCTCGGCACCGGCGGCTCCATGCCGCTGCACACCCGCGCGCTGGCCAGCCTCTATGTGAGGTGCGGCGGGCGGGCGCTTTTGGTGGACTGCGGAGAGGGCACGCAGATGGAGATTGGGCGCCTGGGCTGGGGCTTTCTGCGCATCGACGCCCTGCTGATTACACATTACCACGCGGATCACTGCTCGGGGCTGCCGGGGCTGCTGCTGGCCCTGACCAAGGCCGGGCGGACGGCGCCCTTCGATATCTGGGGCCCGCCGGACCTAACCCGGGTGGTCACCGGCCTGCGGGTCATCGCGCCGGCCCTGTCCTACGAGGTGACGCTGCACGAGCTTCCCGCGCAGGGCGGGCATTTCGATGCCATCGGCCTGGCCATCGACGCCTTCCCGCTGAACCACGGCATGCCCTGCCTGGGCTATCGCTTTGCACTCCGGCGTCCGCGCAGGTTCCTGCCGGAGCGGGCCGAAGCCCTGGGCATCCCGAAGCCCTGCTGGAGTGCCCTGCAGCGCGGCGAGCCCGTCGGAGACTGGCGCCCGGAGCAGGTGCTGGGGGAGGAGCGCCCCGGCATCGCCTTCCTGTACGCCACCGACACCCGCCCCGTCCGGAGCATTGTGACGGCCGGCCAGGGCACGGACCTCATGATCCTGGAGGGCATGTACGGCGATGAGGCGGACCGGCCCAAGGCGCTGAAGAACAGCCATATGCTGTTCCGGGAGAGCGCAGCTCTGGCAAGGGACGCCGGCACGCGCGCCCTGCTGCTGACGCATTTCTCCACGGCCATGGACGAGCCGGAGGTGTACCTGAGCGCGGCGCAGGCCGTCTTTCCCGAAACCCGCTGCGCAGCCGACGGCATGACCCTCACCCTGCGCTATCCAGCCCCGGAGGCCTGACCCTCCGCGTATGATATGGAAATGAAGGTGGTCCCCACGCAGATCGGAGTTCTGGATCCCGGGCCGCAGTCCGGCGCATGGCAGCGCTTCAGGGCCGGGCTGAAATGGTTTTTCGCCCCGGCGGAGCGCCGGGAGATCGATGGCAACACCGCCACCGGCACCCTCAAGCTCATCGCGGTCATTTTTATGTTCTGCGACCACGCGGGCAAGATGCTCTTCAGCCACTACGGCGGCATGACCAGCCTGCCCTCCGTCCCGGAGCTGCGGATCATCGGCCGCCTGGCCTTTCCCATCTACTGCTGGTGTATGGCGGTGGGCTTCAGCTACACCCGCAATGCCCTGCGCTACATCCTGCGCGTGCTGGCGGTGGGCCTGGTTTCACAGCCGCTGTACTGCATCGCCCTGGACCATCCGCTGACCAAGCCCAACATCATGCTGACCCTGGCCGTTGCGCTGCTGGGGCTGTGGTTCCTGCGGGAGCGCAAGGCGCTGCCCGGGCTGTGGAAGCCACTGGGCATCGTGATGGCGGCCGGCACGCTGGTGCTGGCCGAGGTGCTGGGCTGTGACTACGGCTGGAAGGGCGTGCTGCTGGTCTACCTGCTTTACGCTGCGCGCACCAGCCGGCCGGCCATCGCGGCGGTCATGGTGGGCTTCTGCCTGTACTGGGGCAGCAGCTCCTCGGTGGTGAGCACGCTCTTCGGCATGAACACCGCGGCGCTGCGCAATCCGAACACGCCCTGGGGCGTGCTGCTGTCTCCCTGGCTGAAGCTGCAGGCGCTGGCGGTCAACGCCCTGCCCTTCATGCTGATCCGGATGAAGAACATCCGCATGCATCAGGCCATCGGCTATCTGCTCTACCCCCTGCACCTGGTGTTGCTGGAGATCCTCCGGCTGCTTCTGGTATAAATCATGACCGACAAGGAGGACCCGAACATGAAAGCATTGTTTATCGGCGGAACGGGCACCATCAGCACGGCCATCGTGAAGCGGCTGGCGCAGGACCCGCGCTGGGAGGTCTGGCTGCTCAACCGCGGCAACCGCAGCCGGGTGGTCCCGGAGGGCGTGCGTCAGATCACCGCGGACATCAATGACGAGGCTGCCGTGGCCAAGGCTTTGGAAGGCATGACCTTCGACACGGTGTGCGAGTTCATCGGCTTCCATCCCTCTGCGGTGGAGCGGGACTACCGGCTCTTCAGGGGCAGGACGCGGCAGTACATCTACATCAGCTCCGCCTCGGCCTACCACAAGCCCGCCGCGGGCTATGTCATCACCGAGGGCACCACGCTGGCCAATCCGCACTGGCAGTATTCCCGGGACAAGATCGCCAGCGAGGAGTTCCTGATGCGCAAGTACCGGGAGGAGGGCTTCCCGGTGACCATCGTGCGGCCCAGCCACACCTATGACGAGCGGAGCGTTCCGCTGGGCGTGCACGGGAACGGCGGCTTCTGGCAGGTGATCCGGCGGATGCTCGACGGCAAGCCGGTGATCATCCAGGGCGACGGCACCTCCCTGTGGACCGTGACCTTCAACACGGACTTCGCCATCGGCTTCACCGGCCTGATGGGGAACCGCCACGCCATCGGCGAGGCCTTCCACATCACCGGCGACGAGGTGCTCACCTGGAACCAGATCCACGCCACCATCGCCGACGCCCTGGGCGTGGAGCTCCATCCGTACTATGTCTCCAGCGCTTTCCTGGCGGAGGCAGGCCGCAAGTACGGCTATGACTTCGAGGGCAGCCTCATCGGCGACAAGGCGGTCTCCGTGGTCTTCGACAACAGCAAGCTGAAGCGGGCCGTGCCGGACATGCGCACCACCGTGCGCTTCGACCAGGGCGTGCGCATCGCCCTGGACTACATCCTGGCGCACCCGGACGAGTGCCAGAAAGCGGACCCGGAGTTCGACGCCTGGTGCGACCGGGTGATCGGTGCGCTGGAAAAAGCGAAAAAAGATATCTAAGTACGTTACATGGCTGCTACAGTTCGATCGATATATTTCTATCAAACAAATAGAGCCTGATAGATATAAAACCCGTATGTACAGTAGCTTTACTAGATGAAATCCAATCATTAGCAGATATTCAGGGTATAAAGGGAAAACTCATTAAAATGATACGTTAATAAACGCGCATACATTGTTTGCACACACCGTAAACTACTATAAAATGTTCCCCTGTTAACCTAAAATCCGTTTTGGGGAACAAAATTGTTTGCCTCCCCAAAAGGGATTTTACAATCAACTCTTATCTGTATGTGTCAGCCATTATTCTCCCCGTCCTCATGGTGCTCCGCCTGCTTCACGCCCTCGATGGCGATGGTGCGGGCGGTCTTCTTTTCCACAGGGGCTTCCTTGGGGAGCTCTGCGGTGAGCTGCAGGCGTCGCCGGTGTCCTTCATGTCCACGCGGAACGCGTCGTTGACGGTGCGGAAATCACCGAAGAAGGGGCGCAGGAAGCTTCCTGCTCGATTCTCATCTAATCTCAGTTTTTCTCCGAATTGCTCGCTTTTTTGAAAAGCATCATTCCGCCTTCAGCACGGACCACGCCGCGATCAGGCGCTCCAGGGACCACTGCGCGTTGGCCGGACTGGTGGAGGGCAGGCATTCCGCTTCGATCCCGGTTTGGGGCAGCAGGAAGCGGTCATACATCTCCTGCGATTTCCGCCCGTTGCAGACGATGCGCGACACCGCGCTGTGATCCAGGACGATCCGCAGATCGTTGGCCCGTGCGTCCCGGATGGCGGCGTCGGCGGACCCGGTGATCACACAGCTTTCGATGGTGTCCCACAGCGCGAGCCCACAGCCGAGAATCAGGGCTTTCTTTTCCGGAATCGTCCCCGGGACCGGCCGACCGAACACGCCGGCGATCACCTTCCAGAAGCGGTTCTGCGGATGGCCGTAGAAAAAGCGCTGCTCCCGGGATTTCACCGAGGGGAAGGAGCCCAGGATCAGGATGCGGCTGGCTTCGTTGAACAGGGGCCCGAACGGGTGCTGTACGCGCTGCGCTGTCGAAGTCATCGGATCACCTCCCGTTTATGCGAAACAGCGAAGAACCGCTGCTGCGTCAGATCCGGATGGTCAGCACGTTCATGCCCAGCAGGTTCTGGTAGCGGACGTCCCGGGCGGCGCGGAAGACCAGCCGGATGCCGGCGTTCTTGCCGGCCTCGCCCGGCTCCATCAGCCGCGCGTACTCCGTGGGGTTGAAGGCAAGGCAGTTGTCCCGGATCCGCAGGATGATGTCCTGGTCCTTGTGGGTCACGCGGATGTCCACGCTGTGCGCGGCGCTGTCCGCGGTGAAGCCGTGCGCGATCACGTTCCCGGCCATCTCCTCCAGGCACAGCCCGGCCCAGAAAGCCCGGCGCCCGTCGATGCCCCGCTCCTTGCAGAAGGCGATCACCCGGCCGGACACCTCCGTGACCTGCACCATGTCGTGCACACTGATGTCGATGCGCTCCTCCGGGGAGACGCCGATGCGCGCCGGGATGGCCATCAGGTCCTCCAGGCTGCGGGGCGGGCGTTTGCGGGCCAGCCAGGACCCAGCCAGGATGACCAGCAGGCAGATCACGCCGTTGAGGATGTTGGCCAGGTACAGGCCGTCCATCTGCATGGCGGGGATCAGGAAGAGGCTGCAGAGCACCACGCCCAGCATGCCGTCCACCACGGGCAGGACCACGGAGAGGACCTTCTTCTCGGCGGTCTGGGCAAAGCAGGCGAAGTTCAGGCTCAGCACGGCCAGCGGCATGCACAGCGGTAGCAGACGGAAGCCGTTGACGGTCATGGCGTAGACCGGCGCGGCGGGATCATGGTAGAACAGCCGCGTCAGGGGATCGGCCAGCAGCGCCAGCAGCGCGGCGACCCCGCACATGATCGGCATGCCCCGGGTCAGGACGACGTGCATCGCGTCCCGCAGGGACCGCCGGTCCTCCTCGCCGACGCTGATGCTGAACAGCATGCGGGACACCGCCATCATACCGAAGGGCAGCGCCCAGAACACCGCCAGCACGGAATTGGAAGCCGCAAAGGCGGACAGGCCGTCCGGGCCCACGGCCTTCAGGATCAGCGCGTTGACGATCAGGCAGCGGAACATCTCCACAAAGCGGGAGAGCGCGCCGGGATAGCCGAGCTTCGCGATCTGCGGAACGTCCCGCCACCGGGCGCGGCGCGGGGAGGGCTTCCACTCGGACTTGCCCCGCAGGTAGAACACGGCCTGCACCGCCAGGAAGACCCACATGGACAGGGAGGAGGACAGCCCCAGGCCGAAGGTGCCCCAGGAAACGGGCACCAGCAGCACATAGTCCATGATGCCGTTGAACACAAAGCAGACCAGGCTGGCGGCCATGGTGCGGGTTTTCTGGTTTTCCAGGGAGAGGAAGGCAAACAGCTGCTGGCCCACCACCAGGGCGGGGATGCCGACGGCCTGGCCAAGGATGTAGCCGTTGAGCATGGTCAGCACCGCGGGATCCTGCACCAGCACGCGGGTCGCGCCCGTCACGACGCCCAGCGCGAGCAGACCCGCGGTCAGCAGCGACACGCCCAGGGAGCTCAGCAGGTTGGCGGAGAAAAGCCCGTGGATCTTCTCCCGGTCCTTGGCCAGATACCGGCCGTAGAGCATCTGGGTGCCGCTGACCAGCATCATGCTCAGGGCGTAGAGAAAGTGGTTGATCGGTCCGAAAAGGCCGATGGCGCTCATGGCCGTGACGCCTTCCTTGATGGCGTTGCTGGCAAAGAGACTGTCCACGATGCCGTTGACGGCGCTGATGACGATCAGCAGCACCTGATAGGGCAGCAGGCGGAAAAAGAG
>CAMKAE010000058.1 GCA_946410395.1 uncultured Clostridia bacterium | reverse complement strand
ATCGCCTCGGAGTACGGCCAGTACAACATCCAGTGCAACGGCATCGGCCCGGGCTACATCGCCACGCCCCAGACAGCCCCGCTGCGGGAGCGCCAGCCGGACGGCAGCCGTCATCCCTTCGACTCGTTCATCATCGCCAAGACCCCCGCGGCCCGCTGGGGCGAGGCGGAGGACCTGGGCGGCCCCGCGGTCTTCCTGGCCAGCGAGGCTTCCGACTTCGTCAACGGCCACATTCTCTATGTGGACGGCGGCATTCTGGCCTATATCGGCAAGCAGCCCTGAGCGGTGAAACGCAGAAACGGCAGTCGGACGGCTGCCGTTTTTCCGTGTTCCCCTTTACAATCCCGGGGATTGTGATATGATGAACGGAGGGGATAGGATGTTCCCCTTGCGAGGTGTGACCATGATTGTTTTGGGGATCGACCCGGGGTATGCGCTGATGGGCTGGGGCGTGGTGGAGAGCCACGGCAGCAGCCTGAAGCTCATCAACTACGGCTGCGTGGAGACCTTCGCGCACACGCCGATGCAGCATCGCCTCCGGACGCTGTACCAGGGTGTCCGGGACCTGGTGAACATCTACCACCCGGACGACGTGGCCTTTGAGGAGCTGTTCTTCGCGCACAATGTCACCACGGCCCTGATGGTCGGAGCGGCCCGGGGCGCGGCCATTATCGCGGCCACGGAGTACACGGAGAACCTCTATGAGTATACGCCCGGGCAGATCAAGCAGGCGGTGACAGGCTCGGGCAGCGCCGACAAGAAGCAGGTGCAGCAGATGATGAAGCTCCTGCTGCGGATGCAGGAGATTCCCAAGCCCGACGACGCGGCCGACGCCATTGCCTGCGCGATCACGCACTGCAACAGCGGCGTGGCAAAGGAACAGTTCCGCATGAAATGACAGCCGGAGGAAGAGCATGTACGCGTTTATCGAGGGCAAAGTCTGCGACAAGAGCAACGGCGCGCTGATCCTGCAGGCCGGCGGCGTGGGATACCTGCTGACCTGCTCCCTGAACACGATCCAGGCGGCCCCGCCCGTGGGCGGCACCATGCGCTGCCTGACGTACTTCTCGGTCCGGGAGGACGCCATGGAGCTCTTCGGCTTCGCGACCCAGGAGGAGAAGGACCTGTTCCTGCGGCTCATCGGCGTCAGCGGCGTGGGCCCCAAGCTCGCGCTGAGCATCCTGGGCGCGATGCCGGTCCACGACCTGCAGGTGGCCATCCTGATGGACGACGTGCAGGCGATCTGCCGGGCCCCGGGCGTGGGCAAGAAGACGGCCCAGCGCATCACGCTGGAGCTACGGGACAAGGTGTCCCAGACCGAAGTCTCCTCCCTTGCGCCCTCCGGCGGGGCCGCGGCGGCCGTGCCCTCCGACAGCCTCACCGAGGCCATGGAGGCGCTGATGGCTCTGGGCTATTCGTCCGCGGAGGCTCGCAGCGCCCTGAGCCAGGTGCGGGACAAGACGGACCGCACCGACGAACTGATCACCCTGGCCCTGCGCGCCATGGCCAGCATGTAAGACAGAGGAACGGAGTCATTTATGGAAGACGAACGTTTGGTCAGCGGCATGCTGCACGAGGATGACCGCACCCTGGATACCAGCCTCCGACCGCACACCCTGCGGGAATACGTGGGCCAGGAGGCCGTGAAGGAGAGCCTGAGCATCTATATCCAGGCCTCGCTCGGCCGGCATGAGCCCCTCGACCACATCCTGCTCTACGGCCCGCCCGGACTGGGGAAAACAACCCTGGCGTCCATTGTGGCTGCGGAGATGGGGCAGAACATCCGCGTCACGTCGGGACCGGCCATCGAGAAGCCCGGCGACCTGGCGGCCATGCTCTCCAACCTCAACGAGGGGGATGTGCTGTTCATCGACGAGATTCACCGCCTTTCCCGGGCGGTCGAGGAAGTGCTCTACCCGGCCATGGAGGACTTTGCGATCGATATCATGGTGGGAAAGGGCCCGACGGCGCGCTCCCTGCGCATCCCGGTGCCGCGCTTTACCCTGATCGGCGCCACCACGCGCTTCGGCATGCTCTCCGCGCCGCTGCGGGACCGCTTCGGCATCATTTACCGGCTGGAGATGTATACGCCGGAGGAGCTCTCCCGCATCGTTACCCGCAGCGCGGGCCTGCTGAAGGTCCGGCAGGCGGAGCCCGACGGCATGCTGGAGATCGCGCGCCGCAGCCGCGGCACCCCGAGGATCGCCAACCGCATGCTTCGCAGGGCCAGAGACTATGCGGATGTGCGCAACGACGGCATCCTCAGCGCGAAGATGGCCGACGAGGCGCTGAACATGAACGGTGTGGACCAGCTCGGGCTGGACAAGACAGACCGGAACATGCTGGCCACCATGATGGACAAGTTCGCCGGTGGGCCGGTGGGCCTGGACACGCTCGCGGCCACCACCGGCGAGGACGCCGCCACCATTGAGAGCGTTTACGAGCCCTACCTGATGCAGCTGGGCTTCATCATGAAGACGCCCCGGGGCCGCGTCTGCACCCAGGCAGCCTGGCGCTATATGCAGCGCGAGATGCCCGGCGCGCAGGACGCAAAGCCCGGAGAAGAACAGACCAGCATGGAATTCTGACAGAGAAGCGTGCGTATGAAAACAGCTGATTTTGACTATAACCTCCCCGAGGAACTGATTGCGCAGACCCCGATCGAACCCCGCGACCACAGCCGTCTGCTGGCGGTGGACACGGCCACGGGAGACATCCGGCACCTGCATTTCTATGACATCATCGACCTGCTGAACCCCGGAGACGCCCTGGTGATCAACGAGACCCGCGTGATTCCGGCGCGGCTGCTGGGCGTGAAGGAGGACACCGGCGTGCCGGTGGAGGTGCTGCTGCTGCGGCGGCAGAACGCCACGGACTGGGAGGCGCTGGTGCGCCCGGGGCGGCGGCTGAAGCCCGGCGCGGTCTGCGCCTTCGGGGACGGCCTGCTGCGCTGCGAGATCCTGGGCAATGTGGCGGACACTGGCGGACGGCTGGTGCGCTTCATGTACGAGGGTGTCTTTGAAACCCTGCTGGACCGGCTGGGAGAGATGCCCCTGCCGCCCTACATCCATGAGAAGCTGCAGGACCCTGAACGCTACCAGACTGTCTACGCGAAGGCGGAAGGCTCCGCGGCCGCGCCGACCGCCGGGCTGCACTTTACGCCGGAGCTGCTGCAGCGGGTCCGCGACAAGGGCGTCACCGTGGTGCCGGTGCTGCTGCACGTGGGTCTGGGCACCTTCCGCCCGGTAAAGGCGGAGGACATCGGCGAGCACAAGATGCACTCCGAGTGGTATCAAGTCACCGAAGCAGCCGCGGACACGCTGAACCGCATCCGGGCACAGGGCGGGCGGCTGATCTGCGTGGGCACCACCTCGGTGCGGACCATCGAGACGGTGGCGGACGAGGACGGCGTGATTCACGCGGGCTCGGGCGATACGGCCATCTTCATCCACCCGGGCGTGCGTATCAAGGCGGTGGACGGCCTCATCACAAACTTTCACCTGCCCCAGTCCACGCTGCTGATGCTGGTGTCCGCATTCCTGGGCCGCAGGGAAGCCCTCGGCATCTATGAGACCGCGGTTCGGGAGCGCTATCGCTTCTTCTCCTTCGGGGACGCGATGTTCATCAACGGCCGGCGCGCGCCTTATGACACACAGGAGACATAAGAAAAAAGCCCCGGAGACCGCTGGCAATGCGGTTTCCGGGGCTTTTCACAGGGTCAGGACCTTGGCGTCCATCAGCGCCGGTTCCTTCGGGTCGTGGGTCACGAGGATGCAGGTCCGGCCCCGCAGCAGGTCCTTGCAGGCCTTGGCGACGGCTTTGCGCGTCTTCTTGTCCAGGCCGCCGAAGGGCTCGTCCAGCAGGAGCACGTCCGCGTCGGACAGCAGGGCGCGCAGCAGGGCCACGCGCCGGGCCATGCCGCCCGACAGGTCACGCGCTTTCTTGTCCATGGCGTCCGTGAGGCCCATGGCGGCAAAGGCCTCCGTGAGCGCGCTCCGGCTGAGATGCGGGCACACCAGCCGGACGTTGTCCAAAGCGCTGAACTGAGGCAGCAGGCGGTTCTCCTGGAACACCATGCCCACCTGCAGGGCTTCCAATCCCTCCACCGAGCCGCTGTCCGCCGGGGTCAGGCCGGCCAGAATGCGCAGCAGGGTGGTCTTGCCGGTGCCGGAGGGGGCCATCAAGCAGCTGACGCGCCCACCCGGGAAGCGCAGACTGACGTTTTGCAGCACGGGCTTGCCGTCATAGGCCTTTGAGAGGCTGTGCACCACGATATCCGACATGATCCGTCACATCCTCTCCAGCCGGCGGCTCAACAGCCACACCAGCCCCATGATCAGCTTCTGAAACAGGATGCTGATGACCACGATGATCAGCGTCCAGGCAAAGACGTCGGTGGTCTCCAGGTAGATCTTTGCGTTGTAGAGCTGCTGGCCGACGGTGCCCTTGGGCACGCCGATGAGCTCAGCCGCCACGCCGCTCTTCCAGCACAGACCGAGGGAGACGCTGAGCCCGGTGCGCAGGAAGGGGAGCAGCTGGACCAGATCCACATACCGGAAGCGCTTCCACGCAGACAGGCGGAACACGGCGGCCATCTCGGTCAGCTGCGGATCCAAGGCGCTGAGGCCGTCGAGCAGATTGGTGTAGATCACCGGCAGCACCATGGTAAAGGCGATGAGGGAGGACAGCCAGTACTTGGTGAACCAGATGATGGCCAGGATCACGAAGCTGGCCACCGGGATGCTCTTGACGCAGAGCATCAGCGGCGCCAGCAGGTCCCGCACGAGCCGGAAGCGGCTGGCCAGGAACGCCAGCGCGGCCCCAAGCACAAAGGCCGCCGAAAAGCCGAGGGCGATGTGCGAGAACGTGTTGAGCACAGAAGCCCAGAAGCTGCCCTCCCGCACGAGGTGATACAGGCGCACGAAAACATCCGCCGGAGCCGGCAGGATCAGCGGCAGATCGGTGATCATGGCCGCAATCTGCCAGACAGCCAGCCAGAAGAGCACGGCCCACAGCTTCAGCTTTCCGTTTCTCAGCTTTTTCATGCGCATTCAGCAAAGAAGAGCCGACGGCAGGCGAACCTGACCGCCGGCTTTCGCGTCGATCCGCTCAGCGGGCGTAGTAGAAGTCCTCGCCGGGCAGCGCGCCGCCCACGGCAGCGGGATTCTGCTCGAACAGGGTTGCCAGATAGCCCGACAGCATGGTCTGCATCTCCGCCCCCTCGATGTACACGATGTTGCAGGCGGGCAGGGCCTTCTTTGCCACGGCCTCGGGCACGATGTCGTACTTTCCGATCAGTGCGGCAGATTCGTCCGGGGTGGTTTTCACCCAGAACACGGACTCGGCGTAGGCGTCCATGAAGGCGGTGACGAGATCGGGATGCACCTCAACGAATTTCCTGCGCGCGATCACAACGCCGGTCAGCAGCGCGGAAGGCGCTTCGGCGCCGGCCTGCAGCTCGTCCCAGCAGTCGTTCAGGTCCAGGGCAACCCGCAGATCGTCGGCCTTCATCATGGCAGTGGTCACGAAGGGCTGGGGCAGCAGGGCGATGCCGTCCGCGTTGTTGAGCAGGGCATTGAGGCATTCGGTGTGCTCGCTCATGAACTGAATGTCCACGTCTTTCTCCGGGTCGATGCCGTTCCCGCGGAGGATGTAGTTCAGCGCATATTCGGGCGTGGCGCCCTGGCCGCTGGCGTAGATGGTGCGGCCCTTCAGGTCGGCAGCGGTCTGTACGGTCTCGCCCCGTTCCACGATATAGAGCACGCCCAGGGTGTTCACGGCCAGCACCTGCACGCCGCCGCCGAGCTTGTTGTACAGCACGGAGGCCAGGTTGGCCGGCACGGCGGCGATATCCGCCTTGCCCTGAATGATCAGCGGCGCGACCAGGTCCGGGGCAGCCTCAATCGAGAAGTCATAAGCCCCATCATTGTCTTCCATCAGTTTCACCATGCCCATGGCCGTGGGGCCCTTGAGCGCCACAACGCGCACGGGCTCCTCCGCTAGAGACACGGAGAATAGACTGAGGACCAGCAGCAGGGAGAGAAGAAAAGCGATTCCTTTTTTCATGGATAATACCCCCTTTCCAGCCCGGATTATAGCACAGGCGAGCCGGATTCGCAACCGGGCGAAGAAGCTCCTCTGCGTCTGGAATCCGCTCAGGCGTGCCGAAAGAGGTGATATCGGCATTTTTTCCGCGAAACAGGCGCCAAAAAGCAGATTTGGGTCTTGCATTTTCGTCGTTTACATGATAATATAGCGAGTGATGTTGCGAACATCGATCCTGTAAAGGAGGTGAACCGAGTTGCCGAACATCAAGTCTGCGAAGAAGCGCGTGAAGGTCAGCGAGAAGAAGAATCTCCACAACCGCATCGTGAAGAGCGTTGTCCGTACCTCTGTGAAGAAGTTCGAGGCGTCCCTGAACGGTGATGCCGCTGACGCCGCTGCCGTGCTGAATGAGACCGTCTCCGCCGTTGACCGGGCTGCTGCGAAGGGCGTGATTCACAAGAATGCCGCGAACCGCAAGAAGGCTCGTCTGGCCAAGCGGCTGAACAAGGTGACCGCGTAATCGGTCGGTCATAGATAAACTCCTCTCCGGATGATGGACAGGGGTTTTTCTGTATCCGAAAATAATGAATTACTATTCTCAGATTAGGATGATCAATCAAGAAACGGGATGGACCCGAAGGTCCAGGGCGATCGGAAAGCCCTGGTCGCGGTCCGCAGACCGCGAAATCCCTTTTCCTGTCATGAAGCATTCTTAACTGAGATGATCACGAAGGAGGGAATGGCGTTGGCGACCGGAGAGAGGGTCCTGATCACAGGAGGCTCCCGGGGCATCGGTGCGGCCTGCGTGCGCCGCTTTGCCGCGGCGGGCTTTTGCGTCGCGTTCCTCTGGCACCGGGCGGAAAGCCGGGCGATTACGCTGGCCTCGGAGTCCGGGGCGAGTGCGATCCGCTGCGATCTGGCCGATCCGGCGGACACGGAGCGGGGCGTCCGCGCGGCCTTGGCGCAGCTGGGTCATGTTGACGTGCTGGTGAACTGTGCGGGGACCGCGCACTTCGGCCTGTACCAGGATCTGGACGAGGCGCAGTGGCGGGAAGCCTTCGCGGTGAATCTGGACGGTGCGGCCCGCGTGACGCGGCTGGTCCTCCCGGGCATGATAGCGCGCAAGCGGGGCAGCATCGTCAACGTGGCCAGCATGTGGGGTGAGACCGGCGCTTCGTGCGAGGCGGCTTACTCCGCCGCCAAAGCCGGCCTGATCGGGCTGACGAAGGCGCTGGCCAAAGAGACCGGCCCCAGCGGCATCCGGGTCAACTGCGTATCGCCCGGCCTGATCGACACAGAGATGAACGCGATGCACGCCCCGGAAGACCTGCGGGCGATCGCCGACGAGACGCCCCTGGGCCGCATCGGACAACCCGAAGAGGTCGCCGAGGCCGTCTTCTTCCTGTCGGGACAGGGCGCTTCCTTTATCACAGGCCAGATCCTGGGCGTCAACGGCGGATTGGTGATATAAGTTTTCGCGTGCGCGGAAGAAAAACGGTTTCCGGTTCGTCTGATGGGTGTAACGGTCCTGCAAAAAAGATCGAAAAACCCGGAGGCGTTGCAGGAAATTACGAAAGTATGTCAAATATTAAACCTTTGTTAAGAATTGTCGTGCTTTCGCCCATTGCCGCCGGGATGTTTGGAGGGACTGACCATGAAACGATTCCTGTCATTCGCAGTTGCTGCCGCGCTGCTCCTGTCCTGCGTGCTGATCGTGCCGCAGACGGCGCAGGCAGCTTCCGTTGCATACGTCAAGGGCGGCTGGCTCCGCCTGCGGGCGACGCCTTCCTTTGACGCGCCCACGCTGGCCAGCTACTATACCGGCACCGCGGTGACGGTGCTCAGCGCGTCCGGCTCCTGGTACTATGTGCAGACCGGGGACGGCAAGGTGGGGTACATGTACGGCTCCTACCTGAGCTTCGGCGGGACGCCCTCGCCGACGCCGTCCGGCTCCGGCAAGGGCGTGATCTGGGCGGCGAACGGGCGGGACGTGCGCCTGCGCAGCGGCCCCGGCCTGAACTACGGCGTCATCGGCAGCTACAGCGTCGGAACCTCGGTCACGATCCTTTCCGCCGGCATCGACTGGCACTATGTCAAGGCGGGGAAGCAGAAAGGCTACATCATGGCCCAGTATGTTTCCACCTCCTCAACGCCGGTGACACCGGTTACGCCTGTGACGCCGGTGACCCCGCCCAGCGGCGGCAGCTATACCGGCTATGTCTATGCGGCCAACGGGAAGAAGACCAACCTGCGCTCCGGCCCCGGCACCGGCTATCCGTCCAAGGGGCTGTACAAGGTGGGGACCGTGGTGACGGTCCTCTCGCACGGCAATCCGTGGGACTACGTACAGATCGGCACCACCACGGGCTACATGATGACCAAGTACATCACGACCAGCTACACGCCGCCTGTCCCCACCACCAATACAATCGCGTCCGCCGCGGTCAGCACGACGACGCCCCACGTGGGTGAAACCCTCTCCGTGCAGGTGAACCCGGCAACGGCAACCTACTCCTGCCAGTGGTACAACAACTACGGCACGCTGCTGGCCAACACCAACACCTACAAGGTGCAGGACAAGGATCTGGGCTACAGCATCATGGCGTCGGTCACCGGCGTGGGTTACACGACGGGCACGGCTGTGACCGGCTACACGTCCCCCGTGACCTACGGCTCGCCGATCACCACGCCCCTGACGGCGGTGACGGTCTCCAACATGAACCCCACGGTCAACCAGACCCTGACCGCCACCGCACAGCCCGCAGGCTCAACGGCTGTCTACATGTGGTACCGCAGCGACGGCTCCACAGTGGGCTCCGGCGCGACCTACACGGTCAAGAGCGGTGACACGGGCCACAGGCTCTATTGCGTGGCCACCGGCTCGGGCAGCTACACCGGCACCGTGTCCAGCGGCTACACCAACCCCGTGACCGGGGGCACCGTCACGCAGCCCCTGAGCGGCTCCGTCACCCTGCCCAACGCGGTGAAGGCCGGCGTCACCCTGACCCCGACCCTGGTGCTGAACACCTATGCCGTCAACTACTCCTGGCAGCAGAACGGCGTTGTGATCAGCACGGGCAGCTACCTGTATGTGACCGACGATATGGTGGGCGACGACCTGCGCCTGACGGTCACGGCCCAGGCCGGAAGCGGCTATGAGGGCTCTGTCTCTTCGAGCTACTGCATCGTGCAGAAATCCGTCATCGAATGAAGCGGGAAGGCCCGATAGAAGGCCGCCGGACAGATGCGTTCCGGCGGTTTTTGCTTTCGTCAGGAAATGGCGGCATGCCTTGCCAAATCATCCCGATTCGTCTATAATGCCGGAGGAACAACTCCATATCAACTATGAGCATAAAGGAGAGAAAGACATGCATCGGAAAAACGCGTGGGAGCAGTATGACGCGGCCCAGGCTGCTGAGCTGGAGGCCTTTGCGGCGGACTACAAGCGCTTTCTGGACGGCGGCAAGACAGAGCGCGAGTGCGTGGCGGAGGCCGTGGAAGCGGCGAAAGCGGCCGGCTTCCGGGACCTGAGCGATGTCCTGGCGGCAGGGGAGAAGCTGAAGGCCGGTGACAGGGTTTATTACGCCTGGATGGGGAAGGACTTCATGGCCTTTATCATCGGCCGTGAGCCGCTGAGTGCCGGCATGAACATCCTGGGCGCGCATATCGACTCGCCCCGGGTGGACGTCAAGCAGAACCCCCTCTATGAGGACGAAAACCTCGCCTACCTGGACACCCATTACTATGGCGGCATCAAGAAGTATCAGTGGGTGACGCTGCCCATGGCCATTCACGGCGTGATCGTCCGCCGGGACGGCGGCAAGGTCGCGGTGGCCATCGGCGAGAAACCGGCAGACCCTGTGTTCTGCTTCTCCGACCTGCTGATCCATCTCTCCGCCGACCAGATGGGCAAGAAGGCCTCTGAGGTCATCGAGGGCGAGGCCCTGAACCTGATCGTGGGCGGAAAGCCCCTGAAGGACGTGGAAAAGGATGCCGTCAAGCAGAACGTGCTGGCGCTGCTCAAGGAACAGTACGGTGTGGAGGAGGAGGACCTCCTGTCCGCGGAGCTGGAGATCGTACCCGCCGGCGCGTGCCGTGATCTGGGCTTCGACCGCTCCATGATCCTGGGCTACGGCCACGACGACCGGGTCTGCGCGTTCCCGTCCATGCGGGCCGTTCTCGATTTTGAGGGGACGCCGGATTACACCCTCTGCGCCATCCTCACCGACAAGGAGGAGATCGGCAGCGTGGGCGCCACCGGCATGAACTCCAACTTCTTTGAGAACACCGTGGCGGAGCTGCTCAGCGCGCTGAACGAGCCTTACAGCGAGCTGACCCTGCGGCGGGCGCTTCGGGCCAGCCGGATGCTGTCCAGCGACGTGAGCGCGGGCTTCGACCCGAATTTCGCCTCTGTGTTTGAAAAGAAAAACGCCGCTTTCCTGGGAAAGGGCGTCTGCTTCAACAAGTTCACGGGCTCCCGGGGCAAGGGCGGCAGCAACGACGCCAACGCCGAGTTCATGGCGGAGATCCGGCGGATCATGGACGGCGCCGAAGTGGACTTCCAGACGGCCGAGCTGGGCCGCGTGGACGCAGGCGGCGGCGGAACCATCGCCTACATGTGCGCCAAGTACGGCATGAACGTCATCGACGCGGGCAT
>CAMKAE010000057.1 GCA_946410395.1 uncultured Clostridia bacterium | reverse complement strand
GGCGCCCTCCCGCATGAGCGCGGCGTGGTGGCCACCTGCAGCTACGAAGCCCGAAAGTACGGCGTCCACTCCGCCATGAACATCAAGGAGGCTTACCGCCTCTGCCCCGCGGGCGTGTACATGCACCCCAACTTTGACAAATACCGGGCGGTTTCCGATCAGCTGCACGCCATCTGGAACGAATACGCCTCCGCCGCGGAGACGATCGCGCTGGACGAGGCGTACCTGGACGTGACGGAAAAAGCCGGGAGCTGGGAGACCGCCTGCGCCTTCGCCCGGGCGATCAAGCGCCAGACCCGGGACGAGGCGGGGCTCACCTGCTCCATCGGCGTGGCATATTCCAAGACGGCCGCCAAGACCGCCAGCGAGGAGAAAAAGCCGGACGGTTATTTCGAGATCCCGGATCCGCAGGCCTTTGTGGAGCTCATCATCGACAGGGATGTGCGGGTGCTCTACACCGTGGGCGCCCGGACGGCGCAGAAGCTGAACAGCGCCGGCATCCGCACCGTGCGGGACATCCGGCAGCGGCAGGCGGATGTGATCCGGCTGCTGGGGCGGCAGGGGGAATGGATCGTCCGGGTCGCCATGGGCGAGGACGACCGCCCGGTCACCGCCTGGCGCCCGGAGGACGCCAAGTCCATCAGCCGGGAGCTGACCTTCCAGGAGGACGTAGACGACACGGCGTTTCTTGCGGATGTGCTGCTGCTCCTGTCCTTGAGCGTGGAGCGCCGCGCGGCCCGGATCGGGCTGTATGGCGAGGGTGTCTCGCTGAAGGTGACCTACGCCGACATGAAGAGCGCCTCCAGGTCGCGGCTGATCCCCTCCACCCGTTCCGCCGCCGTGATCCACCGGGAAAGCCTGCGGCTGCTGGAGCAGATACCGGCGCGGCCCGTCCGGCTGATCGGCACGGGGCTGTATCACCTGACGGGCGAAAACGGGCGGCAGCTCCGCATGGAGGACCTTCTGCCGGAGACCGCCGAAAGCCGGGAAGCGGAGCTCCGCGCAAAGCTCGCCGGCCTGCAGGACCGCTATGGCCTGGATTTCGCAGGCAATCTGGACAGGATCTTTCACGGCGAAACGCTGTACAGAACAGTGGAGTATATGCGCAGGCACAGGAAGCCCCGCCCCTGAGGCGATCCGCCTCCTTGCCGCGCATTGACAGAACGCGCCCGATCGCGTAAGATGGAGCGGAAGCGCGGCGCTCTCCCGCAGCCGCAGCTTATATATAAAGGAAGTGATGCGCTATGCGGCTTTTCGGCAACCCGCTGGAGAACGAGCAGACCCGCCGCAGCCGCCGGAAATACCTCGATGACTTTGAGATCGTTGAGGTCCCCGGCAAGAGCGGCCGTGTCCGGAAGCAGGCGCTGTACCGGGGCGTGTGGACGGTGCTCAACGAGACGTTCTCGCCCCAGCGCTGGAAGCTTTGGGTTTCGCTGGCGATGTCCCTGGCCGCCGCCGCGGCGCTCGCCTGGCTGATCATGCTCAATCACGCTTTCAACCGCACCTGGCAGGTGATGGTCCCGCTGTTCGCGGCGCTGTTCCCGGCGCTGCACCTGCTGCTGGGCGCCGGCATCCTGCCCTATGCCGGAAAACCCATGCGCCGGGACCAGTATGACCACGGCATCATCCGCTGCTGCCGCTCGGGCCTGGGCGTGGCGGTGCTGGCGGGCATCAGTCTGCTGGCTTCGCTGATCACCCGGATCGTCACCGGCGCCTGGGCCTTCCCCACCCGCGACATCCTGTACCTGGTTCTCTGCGCGGCGCTGGGGCTCCTGTCCCTGGGCGTGATGCTCCTGCTGCGGAGCGTCGAGCTGACCGAGCGTGAAAACAGCGCCTATGAGGCTCGGCCACTTTGACGTATTCGCTCCGACGCTCGTCCGACTGTACATAAATTGTTTTTTCGGAGCAAAACAGAGAAATGCCACTTGAATTTTGATATGGCATCGCTTATAATCATTCCGTTCTAACATCATATAGCAATTCCTGCCCGGTATTGGTTTGAGAGTCAGCCGGGAGGCCACACAGTGATCTCTCACAGCGTTTGCTGTTCAGAGAATAGCGGCATTGTCCGCAAAAAAACAAGGAGGGTTACCTGATGAAGAAACTGATGGCTCTGCTCATGGCCGTGGCCATGATGGTCTCCGTCGTTGGCGCGCTGGCTGATGTCGACGCCGCTGCCGTCGCTGATCAGCCCGAGTTCCAGGTGATGAACCTCGGCAACTATGAGTACGGCAAGGACTATGAGTCCCTGTACGACTACTGCGGCAAGGACATCACCATTGCCGACGTCCGCGAGGACGAAGAGACCGGCTTCGGTTACATCACCGTGGACGGTGTGGAACATGAACTTGGTCTGGACTTCCTGACCATGGCCATGGTCTTCAACACCACCCCCGCCGGCGAGTACGAGACCGAGGATGACGTCTACGCCGCCTGGTGGAGACTGTACATCACCCGCTGGAATTATCTGCTCCCCGAAGTGCCGCTGTACAGCAACGAGTACTATGACCTGTACAACGCGCAGATCAAGGGCGTGCAGGAGCATCCCACCAACCCCTTCTGGAACCCCGCTTCCGCGCTGATCGACTGGAGCAGCGAGAAGGCTGACAACTCCATCATCCTGGGCTCCTCCACCGAGCTCTCCGGCCAGTTCCGCGTGCCCGCCTTCGGCAAGAGCTCTCCCGGCTCCTCCGACAACGACGTGGCCAACCTGGTCACCGGTCTGGAGACCGTCTCCACCACCAAGGAAGGCGGCTACGAGTGGAACGACACCGTCGTGAAGGCTCATGAGGAAACCTTCAATGAGGACGGCTCCCTGACCTACACCATCACCATCTACGACGACCTGAAGCTCTCCGATGGCAGCGCTGTCAACGCGAAGAACTATCTGGCCGCCACCATGGCGGGCGCCACCCCGGTCTACACCGAGGCTGCTTCCCGCGAGTCCAGCTTCCGCACCGTGAAGGGCTGGCTGGGCGAGTATCAGCTCTACACCGGCCCCGGCTCTGAGGCTGGCACCAAGGTGTTCTCCGGCCTGCGTCTGCTGGACGACTACACCTTCTCCGTGACCATCCCCGCCGAGTTTGCCAACTACTTCTACAAGATCACCTACGGTGGCTTCTCCGCCGAGCCCGTCGCCGCCTACCTGGGCGAAGGCGTGGACATCTTCGATGACGGCGAAGGCTGCTATCTGTCCGACGAGTTCTATGCCAAGGACGAAGAGGGCAAGTACATCCAGGCTGCCGCGATCCGCAAGCTCTGCACGGACACCAGCGCTGAGAACTATGCCGCTTATCCCTGGTCCGGCCCCTACTACGTGGTGTCCTTCGACAACACCGACTCCACCGCGACCCTGAAGCTGAACCCCTACTTCAAGGGCAACTATGAGGGCGCGACCCCCCACATTGAGACCATCATCTATCGCCGCGCGGTTTCCGCGACCCAGATCGAAGACTTCAAGGCCGGCGGCCTGGACGTCATCGCTGCCATCACCGGCGGTGCTGATACCGACAACGCCCTGAAGCTGGCTGACGAGTCCAACGGCGCCTATGTCTACACCCACTACAGCCGCGCCGGCTACGGCAAGCTGGGCTTCCGTGCCGACTACGGCCCCGCTCAGTTCACCTCTGTGCGTCAGGCCATCGCCCTGTGCATGGATCGTCCGCGCTTCGCCAAGGACTTCACCGGCGGCTACGGCGGCGTGGTGAACGGCCCCTACTACACCGGTTCCTGGATGTACAAGGCTGCCGTGGAGCAGGGCATGGAGCTTGACGACTATGCCACCTCCGCTGACGACGCCATCGCTGTTCTGGTTGAGGACGGCTGGGTGTACAACGCTGACGGCACCGACTACAGCGGCGAGGGTGTCCGCTACAAGGCCATTCCCGCTGACGCCATCAACGAGAACGACAAGAACTACAAGTCTGTGGACGGCGCCTACAAGACCGAGTTCGTCAACGGCGTGTACCTCATGCCGCTGGTGATCAACTGGTACGGCACCGCCGACAACGAGTTCACCGATCTGCTTCAGACCGGTTTCCGTCAGAACGCCAACATCGCCAAGGCCGGCATGGTGGTCTACAACACCATCGGCGACTTTGCTCCGATGCTCGACGAACTGTATCAGCAGGCTGCTTACGGCTACTACAGTGGCTCCCCCATGTACTGCGCGGTCAACTTCGCCACCGGCTTCAACTCCGCGGCTTACGACTACTCCTACAACATGACGGTTGATCCTTCGATGTATGACGACTATTCTTCCTACTACATCAAGGATTATGCCGACATCATGTGGCTGAACGCCGAAGCTGAATAATCGGAAGCGATTCCGGTAAAGCAAGCCAATCGGAACCAAACCATGTGACTGCATCCGGCGGCACATTGCCGCCGGATGCATTTTCACAGACAGGCCGCCCTCTCCGCAAGGGGGACGGCCTGCCTGTATCTGCCATAGCCGGCTGTCGCGCCGGTGATGGACACTGCTCTGAAGGAGTCGCCCCCCATGGCAAGATATATCGCAAGAAGATTGCTTTACATGATCCTTGTCTTCTTTCTGCTGACCTTTGTGCTGTTCTCGCTGTATCAGCTGATGCCGGCCAACCGCGCGTACACCGATGCGGACGCGGAGATCAAACAGCTCAGAGGCGGCCTTACGCCTGCGCAGCAGGAGATCAGAAAAGATGAGCTGTATCTGAAGTACCAGCGCCTCTACGGCACGGACACGCAGAATGTCGTGGTCCTGTACCTGCGCTGGCTGGGCCTTTCGTCCAAGTATACGACGCAGTCTTCCAGCCAGTTCCAGATCATTCGCGACAACGCCGAGAACAGAGCAACTTGCCTTAAGTTTGTGCAGCAGGTGGGCGGTTTTCCTGTGGTCGTCAAGCGGGCACACGACCTGTCCGCTTACAAGACCCTGGCCAACGAGCAGGAGCTGGACGCGTTCATCGCGAGCGATGAGTTCCAGGCCGCTCAGGAGGAGCTCAAGACGCTGCGCGATCCCAACGGCCGTCTGGATATCACCTTTATCCTGGAGGCTGTCAACTGCAAGCGCGTGCCTTCCGGCATTTTTGAGGGCGACTTCGGCTATTCCTATGACCACGGCAAGCCAGTTGTGGAGGTTGTGCCGGCACACATGCGCAACTCTTTCCTGATCGGCTTGTTCACCGAGATCGCGGTGCTGGCCATCACGATCCCGCTGGGCATCAAATGCGCGGTGAAGAAGGGCTCCCGCTTTGACCGTTTCACCCAGATCTTCACGCTGATCGGCTTCTCCACGCCCAGCTTCATCATCTACATCATCTTCATCGTGTTCTTCTGTTCCATCCTCGGATGGTTCCCGGTCAGCGGCATGCTGACCCCGGGTGCAAACTATACCGGTTTCCGCTATGTGCTGGACCTGCTCTGGCACGTGGCCCTGCCGACCATCTGCCTGACCTTTGGCTCCCTGGCCTCGATCACGCGCATCACCCGCGCCTCGATGATCGACGCCCTGAACCTGGACTGCATCCGCACCGCACGCGCCAAGGGCCTCTCCGAAAAAGTTGTCATCTACAGCCACGCCTGGCGTAACGCCCTGGTCCCCATGGTCGCGATCATCGTCGGCGGTTTCTTCGGCACCATCTCCGGCGCCATGATTCTCGAGCAGATGTTCGGCTTCAAGGGCATGGGCCTGCTCTTCCTCACGGCCGTACGGCGGGCTGACTACGATATGATCATGTTCCTCGAAGTCATCTATACCTTTATCGGCCTCTTCTCCAACCTGGTGATCGACCTGTGCTACGGCATCGTCGACCCCCGCGTCCGCATCAGCAAGTAAAGGAGGGATCAGCGCATGAAACACGAAAACATTTTCCGCAAGCTCGCCCGCTGGTTCGTCCGCTCGATCTTCGGACTGAAATTTGAAGAAAAGTGGTTCCACATCAACAGCAACACGGAAAAAGCCAGGGAAATCACCTACAAGAACGGCGTCCCGGACGACTCCGAGCTGATCGTCAGCCCCACCCGCCAGATCTTCAACCGCTTCATGGAGCGCAAGTTCGCGGTCTTCTCGGTGTTCGTGGTGGTGGCCATGTTCCTGGTGGTCTTCATCGTCCCCCACTTCATGTACAAGTACTACGACGCCTACACCGAGACCACGCTGAAGGACCTGCCGCCGACCTTTGACCTGATGAGCGTCCCGAACGAGATGAAGGACCAGATCAAGTCCATCGACAGCTACTCCGGCTTCACCGTCGGCCTCTCCCAGGAGGGCAAGGTCTATGTCTGGGGCGCTGCTTCGTTCAACGCCACCGGCGTCAACCTGAAGGATATCCCCCAGGAAGTGCGGGACGCAAAAATCGCCTTCGTCTCCGCCGGCTTTGACCACATCATCGCCATCGGCGAGGACGGCAAGTTCTACGGCTGGGGCAACAACCGCTTCGGCCAGTACGACATCTACGATGCTGATAAGAACCTGATCCAGGACGACAACATTGCCAACGTCCCGGACGACGTCTACTACGGCCGCCTGGACGTCAGCCAGATCAAGCGGGTCACCTCGGGCTATCAGGCCTCCGCCATCCTGATGAAGGACGGCACCCTCTACATCTGGGGCAACATGAAGACCTATGACAACATGATCAATTTCATCGCGAACAGCGAAGGTGAGCCCAAGAAGGGCTTCGTCGATATCGACTTTACCCTGAGCAAGGTCGTCACCATCGACGAGACCCAGAGCACCATCAACACTACTGGCGCGGTTTCCAAGCGCAAGAAGAACCGTGCCGGCTCCGGCCTGTTCGGCGCCGCGAGAACCAGTATTTCCGGCGAAGGCACCGATTTGAGCACGTTCCTGGGCGAACGGAAGATCACCGAGATCCGCGCCACCCAGTCCAGCATCTGCCTCCTGCTCGACGACGGCAGCATCGCGCTCAGCGGCGACTTCAAGGATGACAACGTGGAAGTACCCGTGCTGGAGGACGGCGAATACTTCATCGACATCGAGGGCGGCAACTACCACTATTCCGGCGTGACCAACCTCGGCCATGTGTATTCCTTCGGCGGCGACCACTACTATCAGGCCTCGGCGCCTGCTCTTGAGGGCGCGGCCAAGATCTATACCGGCGCTTTCCAGAACTATGCGGTGGACGCCAACGGCAAGCTCCTGAAGACCTGGGGTCTGAGCCACTTCCTCTTCGGCACGGATGAGGCGGGCGCCAACATCGCTGAGCGCGTGATCGCCGGCGGCCGCGTCACAATGACCGTCGGCGCGGTGGCCGTCATCATCGAGATCATCATCGGCGTGAGCATCGGCCTGCTGTCCGGCTTCCTGGGCGGCGCGGTGGACATCTTCCTGATGCGTGTGGCGGAGGTCTTCTCCTCCATCCCGCTCTATCCGTTCCTGCTGATCCTCAGCTCCCTCCTGGCCCAGGCGCCCATCAGCGAGGACGCAAAGCTGTATATGATCATGGTGATTCTGGGTGTGCTGGGCTGGCCGGGCTTTGCCTACGTCACCCGTGCCCAGGTGCTGGTGGCCCGCGAAGCGGAATACGTCACCGCCGCCCAGGCCATGGGCGTCAAGACGCGCCGCATCGCCTTCAGCCACATCCTGCCCAACATCATCTCCGTCATCCTGGTGAACATGACCCTGAGCTTCGCGGCTTCCATGCAGACTGAGACCTCGCTGTCCTTCCTGGGCTTCGGCGTCATCTATCCGCGGCCCAGCTGGGGCAACATGCTCTCCCGCGCCAGCGACGCCGTGGCCGCCATCAACTTCCCCTGGCAGTGGATTTTCACCTCGGTGATCCTGATCCTGACCACCATCTGCATCAACACCATCGGCGACACACTGCGCGACGTGATGGATCCCAAGTCCACCAACGACAAATAAGGAGGGAATGAAGATATGCCATTGCTCGAAGTGAAAAACCTTCATACCTTCTTTACGACGAAAAAAGGTATTGTCAAGGCCGTCAACGACGTGTCCTACTCCCTGGAGGCCGGCAAGACCATCGGCATCGTGGGTGAGAGCGGCTCCGGCAAGTCCGTGTCCGCCATGAGCATCCTGCGGCTGCTCGACGGCAACGGCTACATCGAGAGCGGCGAGATCCTGATGGAAGGCCGCGATCTGACCAAGCTCTCCGCCAAGGAAATGCAGCACATCCGCGGCAACGATATCTCCGTCATCTTCCAGGAGCCCATGACCAGCCTGAACCCGGTGTTCTCCGTGGACCGGCAGCTGTCCGAGCCCTTCATTGTCCATCAGGGGATGAGCAAGGCGGAAGCGCACCAGCATGCCCTGCAGATGCTCTACGACGTGCAGATCCCCAACCCGGAGGTCGTCATCAAGCAGTATCCGCACCAGCTCTCCGGCGGCATGCGCCAGCGCGTGATGATCGCCATGGCCCTGGCCTGCAAGCCCAAGATTCTGATCGCGGACGAGCCCACCACCGCCCTGGACGTGACGATCCAGGCCCAGATCCTGAAGCTGATGAACGAGCTGAAGGAGACCACCGGCGCCGCCATCATCTTCATCACCCACGACCTGGGCGTCATCAACGAGATGGCCGACGACGTGGCGGTCATGTACTGCGGCCAGGTGGTGGAGCAGGCCCCGGCCGAAATCATCTTCCGGGACTGCAAGGAAAGCCACCCCTACACCGAAGGCCTGATGCTGTCCATCCCCCGGCTTGAGATCGAGAGCGACCGTCTGGAGCCCATCCCTGGTGTGGTGCCGCACCCGCTGGCCCTGCCGAAGGGCTGCAAGTTTGGTCCCCGCTGCAAGTACTGCACGCACAAGTGCATGGAAGAAGAGCCGCCGCTGATCCAGGTGAGCGAAAACCAGGCGATCCGGTGCTTCTACCCCAACAAGGAGGAACGGAACAGTGCCGAGCACAAAAAAATTACTGTCAATCAGTAATCTGAAAAAATACTTCCCGGTGGCCAAAACCTCCATCTTCCAGCGCAAGCGCCTGTACGTGCGTGCCAACGAGGACATCTCCATCGACATCTACGAGGGCGAGACCCTGGGCGTTGTGGGCGAGTCCGGCTGCGGCAAGTCCACGCTGGGCCGCGTGCTGCTGCAGCTGTATCCGCAGACCGCCGGCTGCACGCTCTATTACGGCTCCACGCTGGACGACCTGACGCCCGGTTATGTGCGCGACACCCTGAAGCGCACCGGCCGCTACCGCGCCAAGCTCTCCAAGGCCAGCGCCAAGGCCCGGGACCTGGAGGCCAAGGTGAAAGCTGCCGGCGGCGAAGACGGCGCCGACTTCTACCTGCTGCAGGACTGCAACATCGCCCAGTGCGAGGAGCAGACCGCGCTGAGCAACATCGTGAAGATCCTGGGCGGCTTCTATGTGAAAGAGGACGCCGAAGGCATCGCGCTGCTGCTCCGGCTGTATGAGCAGAACAAGAGCCGCAACCGTCTGCTGGAAAAGCGCAAGAAGATTAACCTGGGCTATGAGCACTATGAGCATCTGCTCAGCGCCGGCGACGCGGCGCGCAAAGCCAGCAGTGCCAAGGCGAAGATGGACAAGTTCGGCGCAAAGCGCGACGCGCTGGACAGCCAGATCGCGGCCGCCGACGCCGCCGTGGCCGAAACAAACGCCCGCCTGGATCAGGTCAGGGCCAAGTACAGCCAGGATCCGGAGTTCGCCAAATATGAGGAGATGCGGGACAACGGCGTGGACCTGGCCCGGCTGAAGACCAAGGAAATGCGCGCCCTGCGCAAGGACATGCAGATCATCTTCCAGGACCCCTACTCCAGCCTGAACCCGCGCTTCACCGTGGGCCAGATCATCGAGGAAGGCCTGGTCACCCACCACTTCTTCCGCCACGGCTCCCCCAAGCTCCGCGAATACATCGTGGACACCATGGAGAAGTGCGGCCTGCAGGAGTACATGCTCCACCGCTATCCGCACCAGTTCTCCGGCGGTCAGCGCCAGCGCATCTGCATCGCGCGCGCCCTGGCCGTGCAGCCCAAGTTCGTGGTCTGTGACGAGTGCGTGTCCGCCCTGGACGTGTCCATCCAGTCCCAGATCATCAACCTGCTGCAGGAGCTGAAGGAAAAGCAGCACCTGACCTACATGTTCATCTCTCACGACCTGTCGGTGGTCAAGTTCATCTCCGACCGCATCGCCGTCATGTACCTGGGCAACATCGTGGAGCTGGCGGACAAGAAGACCATCTTCGACGATCCGCGGCACCCCTACACGGTGGCGCTGCTCTCCTCCATCCCCACCACGGACCCCAACTCCGCCGACAAGGATCGCATCATCCTGGAGGGCAACATCCCCAGCCCCGTCAATCCGCCCCCCGGATGCAAGTTCTGCACCCGCTGCTTCATGGCCACGGAGAAGTGCCGCAGGGTCGCGCCGCCGCTTACGGAGATCGAGCCCAATCACTTCTGCGCCTGCCATTACCCCGAGCGCAAGCTGAGCGAGAACGGCGACTACCTCTTCGACATCCACAAAGCTGCGAATGAGCAGTCGTCCAAGAAAGAGGTTTCCTGATGCGTGACTCCGAAAAGGACCGGCAGGAATTGACAGACCAGGAGGACCTGCCCCTGGAAAAGCGGGACATGTTCGCCCTGTTCACCTCCGGCCTGCTGACCATCGGCCTCCCCTGCCTGCTGATCATCCTGCTGATCGTAGGCGTCACGGTGCTGCTCTTCGGCGGCTTGTGGTAAGGTGCGGCGGAGAGCACGGCAACGCGCACAAAGCCCATGGGTATAACGGTTCATCCTGGAGCTGCTGCAGAAACAGAATCTGCAGCAGCTTTTTTGGTTCTTTCTCATACTTTTCTCAAGTAAGAAGTACAAATCAAGTAACGGCATGCGCCGAAGGTCCAGGGCGATCGGAAAGCCCTGGTCGCGGTCCGCAGACCGCGAA
>CAMKAE010000056.1 GCA_946410395.1 uncultured Clostridia bacterium | reverse complement strand
GAAGATATAGGAGGCCAGCATGGAAAACATCCTTCGCATCGCCGCGGCGGTGCCCCATCTGTATCTGGGCAACGTGGAAAAGAACGTGGACGCCCACCTGGAAAAGCTGCGGGAGGCCGCGGAGAAAAAGGCTTCGCTGGTGGTGTTTCCCGAGCTGTCGCTGACGGGATACACCTGCGGGGATCTGTTCTTCCAGCAGAGCCTGCAGGACCGGGTTCTGGCGGGCATCCGGCGGCTGCGGGCGGAGTGCCCCGAGGGCGTCGTGGCCGTGGTCGGCGCGCCGCTGCGCCTGCCGCAGGGCAACGTGAACGCCGCTCTGGTGATCCGGCGCACCGCCGATCGCGAGGCGGTCTGGTTCGCGCAGAAGACGTACCTCCCCAACCAGAACGAATTCTATGAAAAGCGCTGGTTCGACAGCGCGCCGGTCCCGCCCGGGCATTCGCTGTATTACGGTGGCCTGCTCTTCTGCCAGGCGGCGGTCATCCAGTGCGAGGACCTGACCTTCGGCATCGAGCTGTGCGAGGATCTCTGGGCGCCCCTGCCCCCCTCGAACCTGCTGGCCCTCAAGGGCGCGGAGGTCATCGTGAACCTCTCCGCCTCCGACGAGCTCATCGCCAAGCGGGAATACCGGCAGGAGCTGGTGCGGCAGCAGAGCGCGCGCTGCCTGTGCGCCTACCTGTACGTCTCCGCCGGCAGTGGGGAGTCCACCTCGGATCTGGTCTTTTCCGGGCACTCCATGGCTGCGTCCTGCGGGTCCCTGCTCAAGGAGAACGACGGCTACCTGGCCGACGACTACCTGATGACCTGCGACATCGACCTGGACCGCATCCGGGCGGACCGGGGCAAGCAGAGCAGCTTCCGGGACGCGGTGCAGCGCTGGCGCGACTTTGATCCCCGTTATCCCGGCCTGCTGGACGGCCAGCGGCTGATGCTGCCGGACGCGGAGCCCGTCGAGATCCGGGTGCCCAAGCATCCCTTCATCCCGGCGGACAAGGCCCAGCGCGAGACCCGCTGCCGCCAGATCTTTGACATGCAGGCCGCGGCCCTGGCCCGGCGGCTGTCCATCACCGGCGGCAAGGTGGTGGTGGGCATCTCCGGCGGCCTGGACTCCACGCTGGCACTGCTGGCGGCCTGCAAGGCGGCGGACCGCCTGGGGCTGCCCCGGACCAACATCCTGGGCATCACCATGCCCTGCTTCGGCACCAGCGACCACACCTACCGCAACGCCTTGACCCTGATGGACACCCTGGGCATCACCAGCCGGGAGATCGACATCAAGGACGCCGTGACCCTGCACCTGCGGGACATCGGCCACGACATCGCCGACCACAGCGTCACCTATGAAAACGCCCAGGCCCGGGAGCGCACCCAGATCCTGATGGACGTGGCCAACGACTTCGGCGGCATCGTGCTGGGCACAGGCGACCTGAGCGAGATCGCCCTGGGCTGGTGCACCTACAACGCCGACCACATGAGCATGTACGGCGTCAACAGCGGCGTGCCCAAGACCCTGGTGCGCTGGATCATCCGCACCGCCGCGGACTTTGACGAGTTCGCCGCCTCCCGCGAGGTGCTGCTGTCCATCCTCGACACGCCCATCTCCCCCGAGCTGCTGCCCCCGGACGAGCAGGGGAAGATCGCCCAGGTGACGGAGGATCTCGTGGGTCCCTACGCCCTGCACGACTTCTTCCTGTACTACGCGGTGCGCTTCGGCTACCGGCCGCGGAAGATCTTCGCCCTGTGCTGCGACGCCTTCGCGGCGGACTTCAGCCCGGCCACGATCCGCAAATGGCTGATCAACTTCTACCGGCGCTTCTTCACCCAGCAGTTCAAGCGCAACTGCATGCCCGACGGGGTCAAGATCGGCTCCGTGGCCCTGAGCCCCCGCGGCGACTGGCGGATGCCCTCCGACGCGGAGAGCGCCCTGTGGCTGCGGGAAGCCGAGGCCATCCCGGACCCGGAGGTGAAGAGCCATGAATGACCGCGCAACACGCTCCGCCTGGCGCCTGGCCCTGCGGACGTACAGAGCACACCCGGGGCAGTGTCTGGGCTTTGTGCTGGTGCAGTTCGCCCTGCGCTTGATTGTGCTGCTGCCCCTGCTGTTCCTGCTGGTCACCGATCCGGCGCATCGCTGGATGCGCGCACTGGTGTGGCTGTGGATACCGGCCTTCGTGTTCATCGTGCTGCCGGCCCGGCAGAGCGCGGCCTTCGCGATGAAGCGCCTGCTCGCCGGGAAGGGCGAGCTGTTCGCCCCGGACCTGCTCTGCTGCGGCGCGTCCTACGGCCTGCGGCTGTGGCGCGGGCTCAAGCGCCTGCTGCTGATGCTGCCCTGGTGTGTTCCGCTGGCGGCGGGCGTCCTGTACGCCGGCATCCGGATGAACGGCACCGTCGCGGGCGAGACCGACGGCCTGTCGCTGATCGTGGCCATCGGCGATCTGGGCGGCGGCAACACGGTGCGGGGCGCGCTGATCGTGGCGACCGCTTTTGCGCTGCTGCTGCTGATCCTGCTGACCGGCCTGGCCTTCTACAGCGGCGCCCGGCATGAGGAGGCCTGGGGCAGCCGGCGCATCGTCCTGATGCGCAACCGGATGCGCACGGTGGGCGTCTGGTTCGCCGGCCTGGCGCTCCTCCTCCCCTTCGCGGCGGCGCTGGCGTATCTGCTCTATCACTACGCCCGCAGCGATGACCTCATGAATTTCGCGGCCAACATGCTCACCATGCTCGTGCAGGGCCAGCTGCCCCTGCCCGGGCGTCACGCGCTGGCGGCCCTGGCGGCTGTGGCTGTGCTGCTGCTGCCCGTGATCCCGCTCAGGAGCCTGCTGAGCGCGTCGCGGGTGGCCCTGCTGCACCGGCCGGACAGCGGGGCGGCGCTATGATCCGCCTGGACCGCTGGCTGGTGCTGCTGGCCCTGGGCAGCCGCTCTCAGGTGCAGCCGCTGATCCGCGCCGGCCGGGTGCGCGTGAACGGCAGCGTGTGCCGGGATCCGGGGCAATCATTTGACGAGTGCGCGGTGCTGGCGCTGGACGGCGAGCCCCTGGACGGCCGCCTGACCCGCCATGTGATGCTGCACAAGCCCGCGGGGGTGCTGACCGCCGCCCGGGACCCGAAGCAGCCCACGGTGATGGCCCTGCTGCCCCCCTGCCTGGGGACCCTGGGCTGCATGCCCGTGGGCCGTCTGGACAAGGACACCACCGGCCTGCTGCTGCTGACCACCGACGGGGAGCTGGCCCACCGCCTGCTCTCCCCCGCGCGGCATGTGGAGAAGGTATATTTCGCCGAAACCGACGGCCCGGTCACCCAGGCCCACGCGGACGCCTTTGCCCGCGGCCTGGATCTGGGCGAATTCACCGCCCTGCCGGCCCGGCTGGACCCCCTGGGGAACGCCGCACGCGTCACGGTCCGGGAGGGCAAGTTTCACCAGGTCAAGCGCATGTTTGAGGCCGTCGGCCTAACCGTGACCCGACTGCACCGGGAGCGCTTCGGCCCGCTGTCCCTGCCGGAGGACCTGGCCCCGGGGCAGTGGCGGGAGCTGACCCGGACAGAGCTGAGCGCCCTGCGGACCGCCGCCGGATTTGCCGAGGAGTGAGAGCATGAACGACCAGTATTACACCCGGGACCCGGGCAGCGCATCGGCCCCGCAGTCCTTTTCCGTGCGCGTGTGCGGTCTGGACCTGCGCTTCACCTCGGACGCCGGCGTCTTCTCCAAAGGGGAGCTGGACCGGGGCACGCGGGTCTTGCTGGAAACCCTGCCGCCCCTGACGGGCTCGGTCCTGGACCTGGGCTGCGGCTGGGGCGCCGTGGGCGTCACGCTGGCCCGCGCAAATCCCGGGCTGCGGGTCACCATGGCGGACGTGAATCGCCGGGCCCTGGACCTGGCGGCGGCAAACGCCCGGGCCAACAACGCCGGCTGCGAGGTGCTCGAGAGCGACGGCTTCGGCGCCTTGGCGGGCCGCGTCTTCGACACCGTGGTCACCAACCCGCCCATCCGGGCCGGCAAGCAGGTGATCTACCGCATGTTCGCCGACGCGGCGGCGCACCTGGCCCCCGGCGGCGCGCTGTACATCGTGATCCGGAAGCAGCAGGGGGCGGAGAGCGCCGTCCGGTACCTGTCTTCCCTGTATCAGACCGTGGAGAAGCTCGAAAAATCAGGCGGATTCTGGGTGCTGCGGGCATCCGAACCGAAGGAGGCATCGGCAGATGTTTGACCGGGAATACTTTGACGCCGGGCTGTACCGCGTGGGCACGGCCTGCGAGAAATGGGACGGCTGCCGCAGCCGGGCCGGGAAAGACGCGCTGCCCATGTGGGTGGCGGACATGGACTTCCCGAGCCCGCCCGCGGTGCAAGCCGCCCTGCTGCAGCGCGCCGCGCACCCGACCTGGGGCTACACCGAGGTGACGGACGCGGACCTGGACGCGGTGCGGGGCTTCTGGCTGCGCCGGCACGGCCTGGAGGTCGCCCGGGAGCACGTGGTGCTGCTGCCCTGCGTAGTCACGGGACTCAAGACCGCCATCCGCGCCCTGACCAAGCCCGGGGACGGGGTCATCATCCAGAGCCCGGTCTACGGGCCCTTCCGCATGTCCGTGGAGGTCACCGGCCGGAGGCTGGCCGACGCCCCGCTGACCCGGGACGCGCAGGGCCGCTATCACATGGACCTGAACGCGGTGGAGGACCGCTGCCGCGAAGGCGCGAAGCTGATGATGCTCTGCAGCCCGCACAACCCGGTGTCCCGGCTGTGGTCCCGGGAGGAGCTTCAAGCCCTGCTCGACGTGCTGAGCCGCTACGGCGTGCCCCTGGTCAGCGATGAGATCCACGCGGACTTCGTCTACGCGCCGGGCCGCTTCGTGCCGGTGCTGTCCCTGCAGCGGGAGCGGGTGTTCAGCCTCTGCGCCGCCAGCAAGACCTTCAACCTGGCGGGCCTGCAGACGGCCTTCTGCTTCTGCGCGGACGGCACGATCCGGAACCGTTACCGGGATGCCCTGGAGGAGGGCGGCGTGGTCAGCGGGAACATCTTCGGCCTGGAGGCCTCCCGCGCCGCGTTCAACGAAGGCGACGCCTGGCTGGACGGGCTGATGGCCTACCTGGACGGCAACCGGGCGGAGCTGGCCGCGCAGCTACGGGCCGAGCTGCCGGAGGTCACGCTGACCCCGATGGAAGCCACCTACCTGGGCTGGCTGGACCTGCGCGCTGCCGGGCTCACCTGTGAGGAGCTGGGCAGGCGCACCGAGGCCGCGGGCGTGGTCTTCACCGGCGGCACCTTCTTCGGCGAGGAAGCCGGCGAAGGCTTCCTGCGCATCAACATCGCCTGCCCACGGGCCAGCATCGGCGAGGCCGTCCGGCGGCTGAAGAAGGCTCTGGCATGACGCCCGCGGAGGCCCTGCTGGCCTGGTATGACAGCCACCGCCGGGAACTCCCCTGGCGGGACATCGGGAACCCCTACGCCACCTGGGTCAGCGAGATCATGCTCCAGCAGACCCGGGCGGAGACCGTGATCCCTTATTTTCAGCGCTTCATGGCGGATTATCCCACCGTGGAAGCCCTGGCCGCCGCACCCCTCGACGACGTGCTCAAGCACTGGGAGGGGCTGGGCTACTACAGCCGCGCCCGCAACCTGCACCGGGGCGCGCAGCGGGTGGCCGCGGAATACGGCGGCGTTCTGCCCCGGACCCCGGAGGCGCTGCGGCGCATTGAGGGCATCGGCGACTACACCGCCGGGGCCATCGCCAGCATCGCCCTCGGGCAGAAGGCCGCGGCCGTGGACGGCAACGTGATCCGGGTGATCAGCCGCTTCACCGGCCTGCGGGAGAACGCGGCCCTGCCCGCCGTGAAGCGGGAGATTGCCGCCCGGACCGAGGCCCTGATGCCCGACGACCGTCCCGGGGACTTCAACCAGGCCCTGATGGACCTGGGTGCCACGGTGTGCGTGCCCGGCACCCCCGACTGCGGCGCCTGCCCGCTGGCCGCGGGATGCGCCGCCCGCCTGCTGGACATCGCGGCGGAGCTGCCCGTGCTCCCGAAAGCCAAAAAGCCCCGGGTCCTGTGCTGGGACGTGCTGCTGATCCGCAGCGGGGACCGGGTGCTGGTGCGCCGGCGCACCGAGAACATGCTCCGGGGGCTGTGGGTCTTCCCCATGGCGGAGGGTTTTGCAGCGCCCTCGGAGATCCGCGCGGCCGCAAAGGAAAAAACCGGGCTGGACTGCGTCCGGATCGCGGACTGCGGTGCTGCCCGGCATGTGTTCACGCATCAGATCTGGGAGATGCATCTCTGGCAGATGGAAACCGCTCCCGGCGCCGAAGCCGGAAGCCCCTGGCGCTTCGTGACGGAGGCGGAGCTGGACGCCCTGGCCCTGCCCACGGCCATGAAAGCGGCGCGGGAGAGGGCCTTCGGGTGACCCCGCGTCTGCCCCGCCGTCACTTGCTCAGGCTCACGCCTTTCTTCTCCGCCCCTTCGGCGGGGTTTTCTTCTTTTTCAGGCTCCGCGGCCTTTTCCTCGGGCGCGGGCTTTTCCGGCTCTGCGGGTTTCTCCGCCGCGGGCGCCGGCTTTTCGCGGCCCGGGATCACCCCAGACGCCGCCATCAGGTGCTTGACCCGGCCGTTGCGGCCGACCACCACGCCGGGGCGCAGCACGCTGTTGCAGCCCACCACCGCGAAGTCACCCAGGAAGGCGCCGACCTTGCGCAGGCCGGTCTCGATGTCCCCGGCGGGGTCGTGAATCGACACCTGCCGCTCCCCCAGCACCGTGGAGACCGAGGCCCCCGAACGCAGGAAGCAGCGCGTGCCGAGGATGCTGTCCGCCACAAAGTTGCTGTGCTGCAGCTGCACGCCGCTGAAAAGAATGCTGTTCTCCAGCTGGCAGGCGGCGCCAACCACACAGCCCTCGCCGACCAGCACGTTGCCCGCGATCAGCGCGCCGGTGCGCACCTCCGCAAAGCGTCCGATGACGCAGGGCGCCTTGAGCTCCGCCGAGGGTGAGATCTCCGCCGTGGCGTGCACCCACACCCGGGGCGCGGCCTCCCGGTACTCCTCCTTGGGCAGGGATTCGCCCAGCTTGACGATAAAGTCCCCCAGGCGGCTCAGGGCCTCCCAGGGATACCGGAATCCCGCCAGCCAATCCTTGGCCAGCGTTTGCTCCAGGTCATAAAGGTCCTTGATGTAGTCCATGGTCATGTCCTCCTTGTTCTGAACAATCATGCTCCTGCACAGCGGCGCGCTCCCGCGCGCCTTCCTCCTTCTCGCGCAGCGACGGGTTTGCATAGGCTGCCAGTTCACCCCGCATTCCGGTTTTATTCCCGATGGTTTCCGGCTTGGGGTTTTTATCCATGACGATAATGATCACCCGCTTCTTTTGCGTACGATTGCCATTCTTCCGTTTCGATTGTAGCGCATTCTTTCTCTTTTTTCAACCACCGCCGATGTCTTCCCCCTTGCATTTTCCCCAAAAACCGCTATAATAGCACCTGACGTTCACGATGAAGGGGACGGCGCGGGAGGAGAACCCAAAGCGAGCCGGGGACGGTGCGAGCCCGGCGGGGGAAGCCCGGTGCAGATCACCCCGGAGTGAGACGGCCCGAAGCGGCGGAGGGGCAGCAAGCCCTGTCCTGCGCAGGAGGGCGGTTCGGGCGCTCCCGATACAGGGCGGGCAGGTCATCGGGCCTGCGCAGAGCGGACAGCTGCGGCTGTCAATGCGGGTGGTACCGCGGATGCAGAACAAACATCCGTCCCGGCAGATTAATGCCGGGGCGTTTTCTTTCCCGGCGAACGCAAAGGAGGCAATCCCATGTACCAGAAAGTATCCACCGACATGAAGTTCGCCCAGCGGGAGCAGGACGTCATCCGGCTATGGAAGGAGAAGGACATCGTCCGCAAGTCCTTCCGCCTGCGGGACGGCCAGCCCACCTGGACCTTCTACGACGGGCCGCCCACCGCCAACGGCAAGCCCCACATCGGCCACATCGAGACCCGGGTCATCAAGGACCTCTTCCCCCGCTACCGCACCATGAAGGGCTACTCCGTCACCCGCAAGGCCGGCTGGGACACCCACGGCCTGCCGGTGGAGCTGGAGGTGGAGAAGCTCCTGGGCCTGGATGGCAAGGAGCAGATCGAGGAATACGGCATCGAGCCCTTCATCGGCAAGTGCAAGGAGAGCGTGTGGAAGTACCTGCACGAGTGGGAGAAGATGTCCGACCAGGTGGGCTACTGGGTGGACATGGAGCACCCCTACATCACCTACCAGAACCCCTACATCGAGTCCGAGTGGTGGAGCCTGAAGCAGATCTGGGAGAAAGGCCTGCTCTATGAGGGCCACAAGATCGTGCCCTACTGCCCCCGCTGCGGCACCGCCCTCTCCTCCCACGAGGTGGCCCAGGGCTACAAGAACGTCAAGGAGACTTCCGCCTTCGTGCGCTTCAAGGTCAAGGGCGAGGAGAATACCTGGCTGCTGGCCTGGACCACCACGCCCTGGACCCTGCCCTCCAACCTGGCCCTGTGCGTGAACCCCACCGACACCTACGCGAAGTTCGTCTGCGAGGGCGACACTTGGATCATGGCCAAGGCGCTGATCCCGGCGGTCTTCGGCGACAAGCCCGCGCAGATCCTGGCGGAAATGCCCGGCAGCGACCTGGTGGGGATGAAATACGAGCCCCTGTTCCACTTCCAGCCCGCTCTGCTGCCGGCGGACACCAACGCCTGGCAGGTGGTGGCGGACAACTACGTCACCATGACCGACGGCTCCGGCATCGTGCACATCGCCCCGGCCTTCGGCGAGGACGACAACCGCGTCTGCCGCGAGAGGGGCCTGCCCTTCGTCTGCCTGGTGGACACCAAGGGCTGCATGACCAAGGAGACCGACTGGCCCGGCGTGTTCGTCAAGGACGCGGACAAGCTGATCCTGGAGGACCTGAAGGCGCGCGGCCTGCTCTTTGCCGCGGTGCCCTTCGCCCACGACTACCCCTTCTGCTGGCGCTGTGACACGCCGCTGCTCTACTACGCCCGGCCGACCTGGTTCATCCGGATGACCGCCCTGCGGGACAACCTGGTGCGCAACAACCGCACCGTCAACTGGCTGCCGGAGAACATCAAGGAAGGCCGCATGGGCAACTTCCTGGAGAACGTGATCGACTGGGGCCTCTCCCGCGAGCGCTACTGGGGCACGCCCCTGCCCGTGTGGCGCTGCCCGGAGGGCCACCTGCACGTGATCGGCTCGATCAAGGAGCTCCGGGAGATGGCGATCACCGATCCCGGCCCCGACATCGAGCTCCACCGCCCCTACATCGACGCCGTGGAGATCACCTGCCCCGAGTGCGGCAAGGCCATGCACCGGGTGAAGGAGGTCATCGACTGCTGGTACGACTCCGGCTCCATGCCCTTCGCCCAGTGGCACTATCCCTTTGAGAACAAGGAGATCTTCGAGGCCAACTATCCGGCCCAGTTCATCTCCGAGGCCGTCGACCAGACCCGCGGCTGGTTCTACACCCTGGAGGCCATCTCCACCCTGCTCTTCGACCGCGCGCCGTTTGAGAACTGCATCGTCATGGGCCATGTCCAGGACGCCGAGGGCAAGAAGATGTCCAAGCACCTGGGCAACGTGGTCGATCCCTTCGACGCCCTGGACAAGTACGGCGCCGACGCCCTGCGCTGGTATTTCTACGCCACCTCCGCGCCCTGGCTGCCCACCCGCTTCTCCGACAAGGGCGTGATGGAAGGCCCCATGCGCTTCCTGGCGACCCTCCAGAACGTGTACGCCTTCTTTGCCATGTACGCGGAGATCGACGGCTTCGACCCGGCGGCCCACCCGCTGGACAAGACGGAGCTCTCCCTGATGGACCGCTGGATCCTCTCCCGGCTGAACTCGCTGGTGAAGAAGGTGGACGAGGACCTGGCCGCCTACCGCGTAACCGAGCCCGCCGCGGCCATCGAGGCCTTCGTGGACGACCTGAGCAACTGGTACGTGCGCCGCAGCCGCGAGCGCTTCTGGGGCAAGGGCATGGCCGGCGACAAGGAAGCCGCCTTCGCCACCCTGTACCATGTGCTGCTGACCCTGGCGAAAGTCTGCGCGCCCTTCATCCCCTTCATGGCGGAGGAGATCTGGCAGAACCTGGCCGTGGGCAAGCTGCCCGGCGCGGAGGAATCCGTACACTTCTGCGCGTTCCCCGCGGCGGACGAGAGCGCCATCGACCCGGATCTGGAGGAGCAGATGGCCGCCCTGCTGGAGGCCGTGCAGCTGGGCCGCGCAGGCCGCGCCCTGGCCAACCTGAAGGTGCGCCAGCCCCTGAGCGTGCTGTACGTGAAGGGTGCGCGCTTCGGCGAGGCCTTCCAGTCCCTGTGCGAGGACGAGCTGAATGTGAAGGAAGTGCGCTTCGTGGATGACGCGCGGGCCTTCACCACCTACACCCTCAAGCCCCAGATGCGGACCCTGGGTCCGAAGTACGGCAAGCTCCTCGGGGCCATCCGGCAGAAGCTGACGGAGCTGGACGGCAACGACGTGGTGGACGCCTTCGCCCGCGGCGAGACCGTGTCCTTCACCGTGCAGGACACCCCGGTGGAACTGAGCGAAGCCGACGTGCTCACCGAGCCCGCCCAGAAGCCCGGCTTCGTCGCCCAGGAGGACAAGGGCGTCACCGTGGTGCTGGACACCAACCTCACCGACGAGCTGATCAACGAGGGCTATGCCCGCGAGGTCATCAGCAAGCTGCAAAACATGCGCAAGGACGCCGGCTTTGAGGTCACCGACCGCATCGACGTGCGCTACACCTGCGCCGACAAGCTGGCAGACGCCGTCGAAGCCGGCCGCGACATGATCATGAAGGGCACCCTGGCCCTGACCCTGACGCGCGAGCCCGCCGACGACAGCTTTGTCAGCGCCGACTGGAGCATTAACGGCGAGGCAGCCACGCTGGCGGTCCGGGTGGCCAAAGCCTGATTTTGCTGCAGACAGCCCTGCCGGGGTGAACCGGCAGGGCTGTTCTCAA
>CAMKAE010000055.1 GCA_946410395.1 uncultured Clostridia bacterium | reverse complement strand
CCGCACCCGCCGACCGTTACGCCGCCTATCGCGCCGCAGCCGCCCCGGCCAGTTATCGTGCCGCGGCCCCCGCGCCCGAAAAGCCCGCAAAGCCTGCCCCCGCGCCCGCCGGATCGGTCCCCGTGCTGACCTCCCGCTCCGAGCGCAAACGGCCTCCCCGGGAGGATCGCCCGGAAGCCCCTGCCCGCGCCCGCAAGCCCCGGCCCGCCGCCGCAGCGCGCAGCCCCCGTCCCAGGACCGACATCCTCAAGGTGCTGAGCATCGCGCTGATCGCCCTGGGCGTCGTGCTGCTGGGTCTGGGCCTGGCAGGCCTGTTCAGCGGCGGCACCTCCTCCGGGACAGCCGACACCTTAGCGGACACCATCAAAGAGCCTGTTCCCAGCGGCTCCTTCCGCAATGTGCTGGATTCGGCCCTCAAGGCCACCTCGAGCCTCGGCGGTGAGCTTTCCGAATCGCTCCCGGTCGACGTCACGAACCCCGCAGGCGGAAACGGCGGCTTCCTGAACTCCGTCGGCCTGCCCTTCACCATCGTCGGCGGCGTGCTGCTGCTGGGCGGCGTCGGCCTGCTGATTGCGGTCATTCTGAAGAAAAAGAAAAAATCCGGCGAGGAGGCCGAGCGCTTCTGATCGGCCGCCATGCATCGGAACGCCGGGGGCAGAAGCTCCCCGGCGTTTCCTGTCCCACAGGGAGAGGAGGAGAACGATGAAGCTGAATTGCCCCAGCTGCGGTGCGCGCTACACGCCCGGCGACAATTTCTGTGAGGTGTGCGGGAACGTCTATCTGTCCGAGGGCGATTTTCTCGCGCAGGTGTGGTGTCCCAACGGCTGCCGGGTGATGGATCCCACCGCCCGCGTCTGTCCGTCCTGCGGCGCGCGGATCGTGCGCCATGTGATGGCCGGTACCGATCCGGACACCAGGCCCGCGCAGGCGCAGGCCGCAGCCGCGCCCGCTTCGGATCGTCCGCCAGCCTTCCGGCCCGCGGCGAATTACCGGACCCCGCTGATGTCGGAGGCACCCACATCCCGCTACAGCACCCCGAAGTCCAGCCCTGCCGAGCCCGCACCAGCCCCGGCCGTGTCCCGCTACGGCGTCACCGAGCGCCCTCCGGTCAACCGCTACGGCATGGTTGAGGCGGCCCCGGCGCCGCGCTACAGCGCTTCCCCCTCTTCCAAATCCGCGCCTGCGGCTTTCGTCCCGGTCTTCGCGCCGGGCGACACGCTTTCCGCCGTCCCGCCGGAGGGCACGCACGCCCCCGCGGCGTCGGTCCCGGAGGTTCCCGCGGTTTCGCCGGACATGGTCTACTGTCCCAACGGCTGCACCGACTTCAACCGGAACGACCTGTTCTGCTGCAGTTGCGGCGCGCGCCTGATGCGCCCGACCCTGCCCACGGCGCCGTCGTCTCCGGAGGCCGGCCTACCCGAATTCATGCGCCCGCTCACCGACAGCGACATGCGAAAGTGAGGCTTCCCCATGTCCGTTTACCCAGGCAAATTCACCGGTTATGACTATGATGTGGACATCTGTCTGGTCATCGACCGCACCGGCAGTATGCGGCCCATCATCGACACCGTGAAGGAAAACGCCCTGAGCCTTCACCGGGACATCACCGCCCGGATGCAGGCCAAGGGGAAGACCGTCACCGGCCTGCGGGTGCGCGTGATCTGGTTCGGGGATTACCTGGCCGACGGGCCGGGCGCCATGGTCGCCAGCGATTTCCTGACCCTGCCGGAGCAGAACGCCGCGCTGGAGCAGTGCGTGTCGGGCATCCGGGCGGAGGGCGGCGGCGACATTCCCGAGGACGGGCTGGAAGCCCTGGCCTTCGCCATCCGCTCCAGATGGTGCCAGGGAACCGCCAAAAAGCGGCACATCATCTGCCTGTTCACCGACGCTCCGGCCCACGCACTGGGCTTCGGCGCCGCGGCGGAGGGCTACCCGGCCTCCGCGCCGAAGGATTTCGACGAGCTCACCGACATGTGGGGCTTCGGCCAGTATCCCGGCGAGATGGACAGCTACGCCAAGCGCCTGCTGCTCTTCGCCCCGGACGACGGCTGGTGGCACCGCATCCGCACCGAGTGGGAGAACACGATTCTGCGCCCCGCCGACCCGGACGGCGGCCTGGAGGACGTGGGCTACGCCGAGATGCTCGACACCATCGCCAACTCCATCTGAGCCTGCTGCGAGGAGTCCGTGTGCCCATGCGCGATCACATCTATCAGTACGAGCTGCTGACGCCCTTCACCACCGAGGGTTCCGGCACCGCCCAGTGGTGCAAGGCGCGCCACGGTGGCGAAACCTTTTTCATCAAGCAGTTCCTGAGCCCCACGCAGCCGCCGGCCGGCGCGGACATGTCCCGGCCCGTGAACCGCGCGAAGCGGGACGCCTGCATCGCGTTCTTCCGCGCCAGGCAACGGCTGTACAACGCCCTGCGCGAGGCCAACACCGGCGCGCTCGTGTGCCCCAACAGCGTGGACGGCCTGTTCGTGTGGGAGGGCCACTACTGTTCCGTCTCCCGCTTCATCACGCCGGATGTGCCGCCGGAGGCCATCTGCCGGCTGCCCGAGCGGGTCCGGGTCATCCTGATGCGCACCCTGACCCTCGCCCTGGCCGGCCTTCACCGGCAGGGCATCGTCCACAGCGATCTCAAGCCGGACAACGTCATGGTCACCGTCAACGAAAACCGGGCCTGCAACCTGAAGCTCATCGACTTCGACGGCAGCTTCTTCGCGGACACGCCGCCGTCCCGGACAGACGAGCTGCACGGGGACCTGGCCTACCTGGCCCCGGAGGCCCTGCGCTTCCTGATGGAGGAGCCCGTCCGGCTCACCGCCGCCGTCGATGTCTTCGCCCTGGGGCTGGTGCTGCACGCGATGTGGTGCGGCCGCCTGCCCCGTTTTGACGGGACGCGGGCCCGAAGCGCCGGGGAAGCCTGCCTGCTGGGCCTTGATGTCCTGCCGGACCCCGCCCTGCCCGAGGACCTGCGGCGGCTGATCGCCCGGATGCTGCAGGCCGACCCGGCCCGGCGCCCCGCCATGCCCCAGGTCTACGACGCGCTGGGACGGCTGCTGGCGCTGTATCCTTACCCGGGCTGAAGGTTTTTCCCCGTCCCCGGCAGGAATTCCCGGAACCGCACAGAAAGAGTACAGTATGGCAGAGCGCCAAATATGCGAAGGAGGAAACGAGCAATGAAGAAGTACGAGTGCCCCTGCGGCTACGTTTATGACCCCGAGGTGGGCGATCCCGACAGCGGCATCGCGCCCGGCACGGCCTGGGAAGACGTCCCGGAGGACTGGGTCTGCCCCGTGTGCGGCCTGGGCAAGGACGAATTCACGCCCGTCGACTGAGCGCCCCGGCGCAAGGGCAGGCATTCCCGCGGGAGTGCCTGCCTTTTGCTGTCCCCGCTTGACGCGGATACCGCGAACGGTTATAATGAGAGCACAAAAACGCGGGAGGAAAAAGGCATGCAGGATCTGACCGGGCTGCGGGCATCCCTGGACGCCGTCGACGCGGAGCTGGTCCGCCTTTTTGAGCGGCGCATGGCGCTGGCCGGGGAGGTGGCGGCTTACAAGCTGGCCCACGGGCTGCCGGTGCTGGACGCGGACCGGGAGGCCCGGGTGCTGGCCAGCCGCCGGGCCATGCTGCGGGACCCCGCCCTGGCCGGGGCCTGCGACCGGCTCTTCACCCAGCTCATGGCCCTGAGCCGCGAGGCACAGACCCACGTGATCGAGGAGGGACAGCCCGATGCTTGAGCGGCACGTTTTTCTCATCGGCATGCCCGGCTCCGGCAAGAGCAGCCTGGGCCGCAAGGTGGCCGCCAACCTGAAGCTCCCCTATGTGGACACGGACCGGCGCATCGCGGAGATCCTGAGCTGCGGCTCCACGGCCGAGGTTTTTGAGCGCTACGGCGAACAGGGCTTCCGCAACGCGGAAACCAATCTGCTGATCCAGCTGACCCGGGAGGATCCCTGCCTGGTCTCCACCGGCGGCGGCACCGTGCTGCGGGAGGAGAACCGCACCATCATGCAGAACTACGGGCTGATCCTGCTGGTGGACCGGCCCCTGGAACAGATCCTGAAGGACATCAAGCTCGACGACCGCCGGCCCAACCTGGTGGGCAAGGGCCTGGAGGACGTGGAGAAGCTGTACAACGAGCGCATCGGCATCTACCGGGAGAGCGCGGACATCGTGCTGGACAACTCCAAGGGGTATTACGCCGGCGTGGCGGGGCTGGAGAAACTGCTGCGGCTGCGCTTCAAGTTCCCGTGAGAGAGGAGACGGACCCGTGAAAATCAGCAAAGCCGACGCCCTGACCTGGTTCCGCTTTTTCGCGGAGCTGCCGGAGGAGGAGAGCCTCACCGTGCGCCAGCAGGAGCTGGTGATGGCGGTGCTGCGGCAGATTGAGACGGCGGCGGAGGCCCGGCGCAGCGCCATCGCCGCGGAGATCCCCGGCCTGAAGAGCATGAAGGGCCGCACCTGGTATGTCGGGGACGAGAAAAAGTTCCCCAAGGGCTGCATCTCCTGCCTCTTCGGCAGCGGCCTGTCCGCCGTGCGCAAGACGAACCGCTGCAACCTGGCCTGCCCCTTCTGCTACGACTACGGCTGCCTGGACATGCAGGAGCCCGTCGGGGACGGCCTGTGGGAGATCGGGGGCACCCGGCTCACGGAGGAGGACATCGGCCTGGCCCTGTCCATCCAGCCCAAGCCCACCGGCGTGGCGTACGTCTACCTGGAGCCCTTCATGGAGATCGGGGAATATTTCGGGGTCATCCGGCGTTTTCATGACGCGGGGGTTTATCAGCACATGTACACCAACGGCACCCTGTGTACCCCGGAGAACCTCCGGGCCCTCGGGGAGGCCGGCCTGGACGAGCTGCGCTTCAACCTGGGCGCGACAAACTGCTCGGACGCCGTCATCGCCATGATGGCCGAGGCAAAGAAGCATATCCCCGCCGTAGGCGTGGAGACCCCCATGACGCCGATCCTCTTCGACACCTTCCTGGCCAAGAAAGAAAAGATCCTGGCCACGGGCATCGATTTCATCAATTTCGCGGAGCTGCACCTGAACGCCAACAACCTGGAGAACTACTGGGGCGAGAACCTGTACATGCACCGGCAGGGGTACCTGTCGCCGGTGTGGAGCCGGGAGCTGACGCTGCGGATGATGGCCGTGGCCGACCGGGAGCGGTGGCCCTGCCTGGTGCACGACTGCTCCAACGCCACCAAGCTGGCCCGGGGCCTGAACCTGAAGGCCCACGAGGGCGGCTGGTTCGGTGCCTCCGGCTACGGGTCGGAGTTTGACGGCATCCCCTATGCGGCCTTTCTGCCGGTGCTGGAGGATCCGGATTTCGCCTTTACAGCCGAGGAGCCGCTGCCGCCGGGCTACCGGATCGGCGAGGGATTCTGATCGGAAGGAGACAGCCCAATGAACGTGATCCGGAGTATTCTCAAAGCCCTGGGCATCCTGCTGGGGACGGTGCTGGCCCTGGCCCTGTGCCTGATCCTCGTGCTGACCGTCACCGAGTATCGGCCCGCGGACGAGGAGGCCGTGACCCCCGCGTACAACGAGACCGCCGCGGCCACTTGGGCGCCCGGGGACACCCTGTCCATCGTCACCTGGAACTGTGGCTACGGCGCGCTGGGCGACAATGCGGACTTTTTCATGGACGGCGGCAAGGGCGTGCGCACCGCCGACCGGGCCCGGCTGGACGCCAACCTGAAGGGCATCGCGGACAGGCTGAGTGCGCTCAAGCCGGACATCGCGATCCTGCAGGAGGTGGACCTGTCCTCCGCGCGCTCCCACCGGGTGGACGAGACAGCGGTCTTCGCACAGGCGCTGGCGGGATACAGCTCCGCCTTCGCCACCAATTACAAGGCCCTATACGTCCCCTACCCCGTTCCGCCCATCGGCCAGGTGCACAGCGGCATTCAGACGCTGGCCGCGTCCGGTGTGTCGGAGGCGAAGCGCTATCAGCTGCCCTGCCCCTTCTCCTGGCCCATCCGCCTGGCCAACCTGAAGCGCTGCATGCTCGTGACCCGCTATGACCTGGAGGGCACGGACCGTCAGCTGGTGGTAGTGAACTTCCACCTGGAGGCCTATGACGACGGTGCGGGCAAGGCCGCGCAGACGGAAAAGCTGGTGAGCTTCCTGAAGGAGGAGGCAGCCAAGGGCAACTACGTCATCGCCGGCGGCGACTTCAACCAGTCCCTGGAGCGGGAGGGAACGGCCTACCGCTTCGACCCGGCCCTGTGGACGCCCGGACAGCTGGACTGGGCCGCCTTCGACGAGGCCGGCCTCACGGTCCTGCGCGACGCCTCCGTCCCCACCTGCCGCTCGCTGGACCGGCCGTATAACAAAGGAGACGCGGACTTCATCCACTATGTCATCGACGGCTTCATCGTCTCCGCCAACGTGGAGGCGCTGAAGGTGGAGACCTTTGACGAGGGCTTTGTATCCACGGACCACAACCCGGTGCGCATGACCTTCCGGCTGATCCCGGAGGGCGAGAACTGATCCCGGAGAGGAGGAGCGGCCTGTGACCTATTTCCCCGAATCGGACCGGAAGGAGCGCTATGACCCGCTCTTCCTGGAGCCGATCGACTACGACGCGGAGGACCCCGAAGAGGAGGCGGCGGAGGAAGCCGAAGACGCCCTGCTCTGGGAGGAGGACGCCCGCGACCGCACGGACTACCGGGACATCGCGGACCCGGAGGAGCGCGAGGAACGCCTGGAGCAGCGCGACCGGATGCGGCTGGCCTCCTCGCTGGTGGACTATGTGCTGGCCTTCCTGTGGCTGCTGGCGGCGGTGCTGATCGTGGTGCTGATCGTGCAGCTGGTGAACTGGGTGAGTTCCGACCTCGTCACCCGCTTTCCAGTGCTGGAGCAGCTGGGGATCGGAGGTGGAGCATGACCGCCGTCTCATGGGAGCTGTTTGAGCGGCAGGTGAACGCCTGCCGGCTGTGCCCGCTCTGTGAGCGCATCCGGAACAAGGTTCCCGGCCAGGGCGACCGGAGCGCCCCGCTGATGCTCATCGGTGAGGGACCCGGCGAGGTCGAGGACGCCCAGGGCCTGGCCTTCGTCGGTCCCGCCGGCCAGCTGCTGACCAAGATGCTCGCCGCCATCGGCCTGCCGCGGGAGCGGGTCTACATCTGCAATGTGGTCAAGTGCCGGCCGCCGGGCAACCGGGTGCCGGAGGAAGCGGAGATTCAGGCCTGCATGCTGCACCTGCGGATGCAGGTCGCCCTGGTGAAGCCAAGGGTGATCCTGCTGCTGGGCGCCACCGCCGCCCGGGCCACCCTGGGCCCCGACACCCGCATCATGCGGGACCGGGGCGTGTGGCAGCAGCGCAAGGGCGTGTGGATGATGCCCACCTGGCACCCCAGCGCCCTGCTGCGCTTCCCCGAGCGCAAGCAGACCGCCTGGCAGGACATGCAGGCCCTGCGGGACAAGCTGCGGGAGCTGGGGCTGTATCCGGATTTGTTTTCGGACGTCTGACGGACATTTCAGGCGTCCGTTTGCGGTTTTGGAACAAAACCGCTGGACAGGCTCCGCCCCTTCCGCTATGCTGTACCCGTACGAAACCTTGTGATTGCAATCACGATAAAGGAGGTCATGGTATGGGAGCGTTCCTGGCGCAGAACTGGCCTGCGATTCTCTGCCTGCTGGCCGGCGTGGGCCTGCTGATCCTGGAGGCGTTTCTGCCGGGCTTCGGCGCGGCGGGGTTCTCCGGCATCGTGCTGGAGATCGCCGCCGTGGTGCTGGTCTGGCTGCAGACAAAAAGCTTTATCGCCGCAGCGCTGATGCTGCTAATCGGCCTGGTGGTGGCCGCCACCGCCCTGACCCTGTCCCTGCGATCGGCAGCCAAAGGCAAGCTGAGCCAAAGCGACCTCATCCTGCGCGGTGCCGAGCGGGAGGAGGACGGCTATCAGGCCTCGGAGGACATGAAGGTCTTCCTGGGCCGCGAAGGCACCACCGTCACGGTGCTCCGGCCCACGGGCATGGCGGAGTTTGACGGCGTCAAGCTGAACGTCATCAGCGACGGAGAGTACATCGAAAAGGATACGCCGGTATGCATCACACGTGTGGACGGAAACCGCATCCTGGTGCATCCGCAGGCATAACGACCGAAAAGGAGGGTTCGCCATGTTTCCCACCGGACTGCTTGTCCTGATCATCGCAGTTGTCATCGTTCTGATCATCCTGCTTAACTTCATTCCCTTCGGCATGTGGATCCGCGCCATGGCCAGCGGCGTGCGCATTTCCTTCCGCTCGCTCATCGGCATGAAGGTGCGCCGCATCAAACCCGACCGGCTGGTGTATCCGCTGATCAAGGCCACCAAGGCCGGCCTGAACCTGAACATCACCCAGCTGGAGACCCACCTGCTGGCGGGCGGCAACGTGGACCGGGTCATCAACGCCCTGATCGCCGCCCAGCGGGCCAACATCCCCATGGCCTATGAGAAGGCCTGCGCCATCGACCTGGCCGGCCGCGACGTGTTCCAGGCCGTGCAGATGAGCGTCACCCCGAAGGTCATCGAGACCCCCGTGGTCGCCGCCATCGCCAAGGACGGCATCGAGCTGCGGGCCAAGGCCCGGGTCACGGTCCGCACCAACATCGAGCGCCTGGTGGGCGGCGCCGGCGAGGAGACCGTCATCGCCCGTGTCGGCGAGGGCATCGTCACCACCGTCGGCTCCGCGGAGACCCACAAGCAGGTGCTGGAGAACCCCGACCTGATCAGCCGCACCGTGCTGAACAAGGGCCTGGACGCCGGCACCGCCTACGAGATCCTCTCCATCGACATCGCCGATGTGGATGTGGGCCGCAACGTCGGCGCACAGCTGCAGATGGACCAGGCGGAGGCCGACCGCCGCATCGCCCAGGCCAAGGCCGAGGAGCGCCGCGCCATGGCCGTCGCCCACGAGCAGGAGATGAAGGCCAGCGTCCAGGAGATGCGGGCCAAGGTGGTCGAGGCCGAGGCCGAGGTGCCCAAGGCCATGGCCGCCGCCCTTCGGGACGGCAAGCTGGGCGTCCTGGACTATTATCAGATGAAGAACACCATCGCGGACACCGACATGCGGGAATCCATCGCCAAGGCCAGCACGCCGGACGCCAAGCCCGCCGACTGAACCGGAATCGCGTGATGACAAGGGGGTGAACAGGGGATGGATGGGCTTGCGGATTTCTTTCTCCCATTCCTGCTGATCGTGGTCAGCATCTGTGTATCGACCGCCGCCGCCAATTCCAAAAAACGGCAGCAGGAGGCCGCGCGAAGCAAGGCCAGGCCCCGTGCGGCGCGGCAGCCGGACAGCGGCGACGCGCCCGCGCAGAGCGATCCCGTGCAGGCGGAGCGTCAGCCCTTGCAGCCCACGCGCCATGACCACAGCGGCATGTTCGACGGCAGCCTGCGCGCCGATGACAGGACCGAGGGCTATGGTCCGGGCGCGCTGGCGATGCCCTCCGACCTGTCGGAGGAAGCCATCAACGCTTCCCTGACCGGCGAAGCTGCCCCGAAGGCAGGCCGCCCCGCTATCCTGCCGGATTTCACCGGAGACAACCTGGCCAAGGCCTTCGTCTTCCAGGAGATCCTGAAGCGCCCCGGTCAGCGGCGTTGAGCCATCATTCAGCTCCCTTCGGGGAGCTTTTTTCCGTCCCGGATGGACCCGGCGCGGGAAGTATGCTATACTCTGGGAGAAAACCACGGCGGAGAGGAGCGGCGTATGAACATCAGTTCTGAGGTGCACCTGCTGAGCGTGCTGATCTTCCTGGCCCTCAGCTATGGCTTCGTGCTCTTTGCCGACAGCTGCCGGGAGGGCAGAAAGGAACGCGTCACCCGGGGGCTGCTCTGGGCGATGCTGGGGGCGTACTTCGTCATCTACGCGTGGCTGGCGTTCTTCATCCGCCCGCCGGAGCCCGCGCCGCGGCTGGTGCTGCGGCTGTTCTGGAGCTACCTGGAGGCCTTCGGCCCCGGCCTGTCGGTGGACCGCCTGGGCCTGGCCCGGCAGATCCTGCTGAATTGGCTGGTCTACATGCCCCTGGGGTACATCCTGATGAGCCTGCTGCGCCGCGCGCGGCACCCGCTGCTGTGTACGCTCCTGGGCGGCTTCGGCCTGAGTCTGCTGACCGAGGTGGCGCAGTACCTCTCCCGGCGGGGTCTGTGCGAGCTGGACGACCTGCTGGACAACACCCTGGGCTGCCTGCTCGGCGCGCTGGCCCTGCTCGCCGGGCGGTGGGTGATCCGGCGGTGGCGTGAAAAACGGTCATAACCGGCAAATCAAAACAGGAAATGCTTGACAACAGGGGATATATCCCCTATAATGAAACCGCAGGATGAGAGGAAATGTTTCGATGCCGACAATCAGTCATTTTTACGGAATCATCATCGTCATGTACCTGCGCAACAAAGAACACAATCCACCCCACATACACGCAATCACGCAGGATTTCGACGCGCCTTTCCTGATTGCTACGGGCGAAATCATGGAAGGTGTCTTTCCGCCCAAAGCATGTTCCATGGTCAAGGAGTTTGTGCTGAAATACCGGGATGAGCTGACGCAAATGTGGGAGACGGAACAGTATATCAAACTGCCCCCGCTGGACTGAAAAAAGATTCTGCCCGTCAAGTGAGGTGAGACGATGTTTCACAAGGCAACCGCCTTAAATTTCCTGGAGGGCACCACACTGGAAGTTGTCTTTGAGGACGGGAAAGTGAAGCAATTCGACATGGCTTCCCTGTTTGACAAATATCCCCAACTCAAGGCACTTGAAAACCGGCCGCTTTTTCTCTCCGGCCGGCTTATGGGTGCATACGGCATTATCTGGAATGATGAGCTTGACCTTGAGGTTGAAACCGTGTATCAGGACGGTACAACCGTGAGAGAAGCGCCCGCCGCCGTATACCATGCAGCGGCCTCTGCGGTTCTGTCCGCCCGCGCGCAATGCGGCATCTCTCAAAAGCAGCTTGCAGCTATGACCGGCATCGATCAATCGGATATCTCCAAAATCGAACGCGGTCTCGCAAATCCTTCCGTATCGACGCTGAAAAGAATCGCGGACGCGCTTGGCGGCCAGCTGAAAATCAGGATCGAACTGACGGACAGGACAGCCTGATCCCTGCGCTTCCGCGCTCAACCGGCTCCGGCCGGTTTTCTTGTC
>CAMKAE010000054.1 GCA_946410395.1 uncultured Clostridia bacterium | reverse complement strand
CGATATTCATGTCAATGTTGCCGATGGTGCCCTGGAACTCATAGTTCGTCCGGACAGAGCTCCCGGCGGGATACAGGCCCAGGGGATTGTGCCCGGCATACTGCAGGACCACCACCGCGGTAAAGGCGAGCAGGCCGCCCGCTACGGCCCATTGCAGCACGTCCGCCCTGGGCGCCGCGAGGCTCAGGCTGAGGAAGACCGAGGCGTACAGGATCAGCGTCAGCAGTCCCTCATAGCGGCCGCTTCCCATCAGGACGGTCCGCAGGCTGCCGGTTCCGAGCAGTCCCTGGCTGCCCAGCAGCGCCGACAGCGCCATCCAGCCCAGGTAGCCGGCCAGGGCCCACAAAGGCGGGCTGCGCCGGAAGGCCGGCCGCGGCGCGCGGCGCATCGCGGAAAGCGTGATCATCAGCGCCAGTCCCGCCGGCGCCGCCGCCGCCAGGATCAGCCACTTGGCCCGGGTCATCCCGCTGTAGCTGAAGCCGGAGATCAGCGGAAACACCGCCAGCCAGAAGACGCCCACCCCCGTGGCGGCCCGGATCCCCGCCCGCTTGTCTGTCTGCGCGCCCAGATCCACCGCCTCCTCCGGGTTTTCGTCCGTCCCGCGGACGTGTGCAGTATAGCACAGCTTTTCCCGATATGCAAACGCCGGCGGCTTTTCCACGCTTGCGCCGCACCGGAAATATGATATAATACCCCATGCGGGTTCGCGCCCGCCATCCCATCCCCGGAGGATCACCATGCCCCATCTGTGCAATCTGTGCCACATCGACCTGGATCACGTGTCCGTCACCCGCGGGGGACAGACGCTGCTCCAGGACGTTTCCATGCACATCCACTGCGGCCAGCTGACCGCCCTCATCGGCCAGAACGGCGCCGGCAAGACCACCCTGATCCGCGCGCTGCTGGGCCAGCTGCCCCACGGCGGCACCATCCGCCATCTGAACGAGCACGGCCGCGACGTGCCCCACCTGGTCACTGGCTATGTGCCCCAGCACCTGGAGTTCGATCGGGAAGCGCCCCTGACCGTGCAGGACCTGATGGCGGCTGCCTTCTCCCGGCGGCCCATCTGGACCGGCGTGGGCAAAAAGACCCGGGAGGCCGTCCTGGAAGCCCTGACGGAGGTCAACGCGGCGGAGCTGGTCAACCGGCCCCTGGGCCGCTGCTCCGGCGGCGAGCTGCAGCGCGTGCTGCTGGCCCTGAGCATGCATCCCGCCCCGGACCTGCTCGTGCTCGACGAGCCCGTCTCCGGCGTGGACTCCAACGGCCTGACCCTGTTTCTGGACACCGTCTCCCGCCTGCGCCGCCGGCACCACATGGCCATCCTGCTGGTGAGCCATGACCTGCGCCTGGTGCGGGAATACGCGGATCACGTGGTGCTGCTGGACCGGAGCGTGCTGGTCCAGGGCGCCCCGGACTATGTGTTTGAGTCCCCGGAGTTCGACCGGGTCTTCAGCAGCGGGGAGGTGCGGCAGCATGCAGGCGATCTATGATCTGCTCAGCGCCACCGGCCTGGCGGAAATGCAGTTCCACTTTGTGCAGCGGGCTCTTCTGGCCATCCTGCTGCTCACGCCGCTGCTGGGCCTGCTGGGCACCATGGCGGTAAACCACCAGATGGCCTTCTTCTCCGACGCCCTGGGCCACAGCGCGCTGACGGGCATCGGCTTGGGCATCCTGCTCGGGGTGCACAACGATCTGGTGAGCATGCTGGTCTTCGGCGTCATCTGGGCGCTGCTGATCGTGGCTATCAAGCGCACGGGCGCGGCTTCGGCGGACACGGTGATCAGCGTGTTCTCCTCGACCTCGATCGCGGCGGGCCTGCTGATCCTCTCGGCGGGCGGCGGGTTCGCCAAGTACTCCGCGCTGCTGATCGGCGATGTGCTGACGGTGACGGAGGCCGATCTGCTGGGGCTGCTGATCGCCCTGGTCGCGGGCGTGGGCCTGTGGCTGTTCATCTACAACGGGCTGCTGCTGACCAGCGTCAACACCGCCCTGGCCCAGAGCCGCGGCATCCGCACCCGCCTGTGGGAGGCCGCCTTCGTGGTGCTGGTGGCCGCCGCGGTCATGCTGTCCATCCGCTGGGTGGGCGTGCTGCTGATCAACGCCCTGCTGATCCTGCCGGCCGCCGCAGGCCGCAACCTGGCCCGCAACGCGCGCCAGCACGCGGTCTGGAGCGTGTGCATCGCGCTGTTCTCCGGGCTGGCGGGCCTGTTTGTCAGCTGCATCGCCGGCACGGCCACCGGCCCCACCATCGTCATCGCCGCGGCGGTGTGCTATGCGCTGTCCCTGCTGGGACGGGCCCGGAAATAAAGCCACGCGAAAACGGCCTCACGGCCGTTTTTGCGTGGAATCACGGAAACGCGGATCAGTCCCGTTCCGCGAAGGGATCCATGCCGGTTCTTTCTTTGACGTCCAGCTGAATGTAAATCCGCTCCTCCGTCTCCCGGTCCAGGGCTTCCGGACCGGCGGTTTCGATGCCATACCGCTCGCGGAATGTCTCCAGCGCCGCGCGGGTGGACGGGTTCCAGGTTCCGTCGGGGACCACTTCGTCATACCCCAGCCGTATCAGGTTCTGCTGCAGTTCCAGGATGCCGCGTCCGGGACCGTCCGGCTCCTGCGCCGTCTCCGCGCTCACCTTTTCGGCAAGCCGGTTTTCTTCCGCTTTGCTCCGGGCCTGGGCGGCCGCGTCAAAGGCGAACACGATCCCTTCCGCAAAACCTGCGTCCTTCTCCGCTTTCAGGTCTTCCTCGCCGTAACCCTTCTCTCCGGGGGCGGTGATTGTCCGGGGCGTCGGCATGGGGCGGGCGTCAAATTCCGCCTGGGCGCTTGCCCTGCCCTGCTTCTCTCCGGCCTCCAGGCCGCTGCGGTAGCGCAGGCCGCCCAGCAGGAGACCGAAGAGCAGGCCGCCCACGGCGAAGCACACGCCGGCCGCGATCAGCAGATGCTTCAGCGAAAAGCTGCGCCCCGCGGGCACCGGCGTCACGGGCGTTTCTGGGGCAGTGGCGCTTTCGCCGGCTGTGCTGTCCCGGCTGGCGGCCACGTAGCCGTTCTGGTAGCCTTCCTTCAGGCCCTTCTCGTAGCCCTCCCGGTATTTGCCGCCGCTGTCCGTGGCGTTCTTCAGCAGCCTGACCAGTTCATCGCTGTGTCCTTCACTGTCCGGCCTGATCCCGCAGTGCGGACACGCCGCCCCGCTGAACTGCTTCCCGCAAGCCTTGCAAATCATCCTGTCCCCTCCAAAGCCCCGTCTCTGCGCGCCGGTTCCGCTGCCGTCAGTTTGCCTGCTTAAGGTACACATAATAGCTGCCGCTGCCGCTGCAGTCTATCTGGTAAGTCGTTCCTTTTTCCAGTTGATTCGTGATGTCAAAGTTGCTTGTCCACGAATGGGCATTATCCTGCGCATCCATCAGTTCGTAAGAATTTCCGTTCCATCTGTACAGCTTTACATACGGGTCTGACCAGGTGGAATTGGTTGTGGAATAGATTCTGTATTTCCCGGTGGTGTCCGGCGTGTAATAAAAGCTCTTTACCGTCGTCACGATTCTGGACTCGCCGGTTGCGATGGTGTTGTTCCGGTGTGCCGGATCGGTCAGGCTGGGCCGGCTTCCGTTGGTGATCGCGATAACGATCCCGATGGTGACCGCCAGTCCGAGGATGACCAGCCACACAATGCCCGAGGTGCTCATCCGCTTCCTCGCGATCCGCTCATAAGTGAAGCGCACGGTGCTGTTCGACACCAAGCCGGTCTTGCTGACCGTCACCTTGCGCTCGGTGTCGGAGATCAGCCTGTAGCCCTCAATGCTGCGGGCTTTGATGACGGCCGAGCCGCCGAAGGCCACGTCCACGTTCCGGGAGCGGAGGGTGTTCCCCTTGGTGTCCACCTCCAGAATGGTGATGGGGCGGACTTCCCTGGCCGGGACGCGCTCCCTGTCCGTGTACCGGGCTTCTTCATCCTTTTTCCGCTCGTCCGGCCTTTTCCCCGGCTCCGGCGGCTTTCTTGTGGCGATGACCACCAGCGGGCGGGCGGGATAGCGCTTGATCTGCTCCGCCAGCACCTGGTCCACGCTCTGCAGGGAGAGGCGCCGGTCCGGGTCCGCGTCCAGCATTTTCATGATGGTCATCCGCAGCGCCAGGGGCAGGGATTCGTCCAGCACAACGCTGCCGCCCCGCAGCACACACTCACCCACGGTCTGGTCCGTCGGCTTGCCCGGCAGGGAGCCGCACCAGAAATAGTGCATGATCATGCCCAAGGCAAAGATGTCGATGCGGTAGTCCAGGGTCACGTCCTCACCCAGGGACAGCCGGTAGGCCTCCGGGGAGAAATACGCCGGGTCACCGTGGACTTCGTCCGCCTTGCTGGGGGCGTCCTCCATGAAAAAGCTGCCGTCAAAGTCGATGAGCCGCAGGCGGCAGTTGCCCTCCTCGCTCTGCTCGATGACCACGTTTTCGGGCTTCATGTCGCTGTGGACCACCCCGGCGGCATGCACGTTCATCAGCGCCTTGGTCAGGGTGCGCATCAGCACCAGGCGCTGCCAGGGATTCAGGTGGCAGACATCTTTGGGCCGCACGTTGCCGGTGACGAACTCCGCGATGGTGCAGATGTGGTACTGATAGTTCATGACCTCCACGGGCACCAGCAGCGCGCCGGAGCTGTTCTGCGCCTCCAGGCGCTCGTAGAGCTTTTTCTTGTTCTCCAGGGCCGTGTGGAAGCGGAGGATCCGGGCCTTCATCTTTTTCTCCGGCAGCTCCACCTCCGCGCTGGGATAGACCGGGCTCTGGAATTTCTTGACAAAGTAGTCCACGCCATCCAGGGATGCCCGGCACCATTCCGCTGTGCCGGCATTCTCCGTGGTGAACTCCGTCATCTGCTTGTAGCGGCCAATGTTCTGCACCTGTATCACACCTGCATTTCGTCAAAGATCGTTCCGGTCCGGTATTTGCTCCAGATCTGCCGGATGACTTCCTCCCGCCCCTGGGGCGGCGCGGCCTCGATCCGGTCGATGTAGCCCTTCACGGTGTCGTACCGGCGTCTCATGCCATGCCGGAAGGTGTCGAAGGTTCCCCAGCCGTACAGCGCCATCAGGCAGGTGCTGTCGTCGCCTGTCACCTTCACAATGGCCTCCTTGAACAGGTTTTCCATCTCGATGGGCGTGGAGGATTTCATCAGGCTGTCCAGCAGAATATACTCAAAGTGCATGGGCGTGGGCAGATAGCCGAACATGCCGTCCGTCGCGCACAGCACCATGCAGGGCATTTCCAGCTTCACCTGCCGGTGCTTGACCCGAAAGTCCCGGTCCGCGTTGATCATGTCCGACAGGGGCGCGTTGTCGCGCAGGTTTTCCAGCGCGTCGGGGTTGCCGCGCGTGTCGTCCTTTGTCAGCTGCACCAGGCCATATTCCTCGGTCAGCAGGTAGACCCGGGAATCCCCCACGTTCAGGGCCGTCAGAAGCACCAGGTCTTCCTCCGCCCTGGTCGTCAGCGCGATGGACGCTGTGCAGGGGAAGGACTTCACCATGGAGCCCGAGATCCCCATCGGCGCGCAGAGGCCCTTGATGGACCGCAGCTCATTGCGGATGAAGGTCCCGAAGGATTCCGCCAGCGCTTCCGGTCTGCCGCAGTCCTCCGCCCGGACGCCGGCGAACCACTCCGGAAAGCGGCCCGCCGTCATCTGCGCCGCAACAAAAGCACCCGAGGCATTGCTGAACTCGGGATACTTCCATGCGCCGGCCCCGCCGCAGCCGTCAAAGACCGCGATGGCATGGATGTCCGGCCGGCTGTGGTCAAAGGCATAGGTGTCCTCGCCCTTTTCCCCCAGGGGCTTGTGTTCGACCAGCATGACGCAGTCCAGCGCGCCGGTCAGGGTTTCGTCCTTTTTCATTCCGTTGACCTCAGGCTGTCAGCAATCACACACTGTTCACGATGGCGTCCAGCATGGCCTGATAGGAGACGTCCTCCAGGCCGGTGGCGTCGGCCACGGGGTGGATGACCACGTTCTCCCAGGCGTTGGCGATCGTGTGCCAATAGGACTTATCCGGCGCGAAGAGCAGCAGGCGCTTGGCGCTGAAGTCCATCTCCCCGGGGTAATCCTCGTCGCCCCACATCTCCGTCAGCTCGCCGAAATCCGCAGGCATGCCCGACTTGGGATAGTTGGGGTCCGACTTGCCAAAGCCCAGCTCATGGGCCGGAGCGTCGGTGAACAGGGCGATGATGTGGCGGCGCTTCCAGCCCGTCCGGCACCAGGCGGAACGGATCGCGTAAGCCAGCGCCTCCAGGCCATCCTCGGGCGCGTCGCCGCCGCCGGCGGGCCGCACCGCGTTGACGAATTCCTGATAGGTCTCCACTTCATCGGGCATGTTCAGGAAATCGGAGAGCAGCATGGGCTCCTCGTCCGCCAGGTAGTCTCCGAACCAGATCACCCGGATCCGGAACTTTCCAACATGCTTGCCCTTCTTCTCCAGGGAGTTCTTCACATCGCTGTACAGATTCAGCGCGTTGCTCTTCACGGTGTCCATGATGGGCCGCATGCTGCCGGTCTTGTCGATGACCAGGCACACGTCCACGTCATAGGAGCCGAATTGTCCGTATTCGCTCATGTCAGCCGTCCTCCTTTGCTGTGGATGATGATAACAATCCTGACGCATCGTTATGGAGATTTCAGGTCCAGTTTCCGCCGTGGGACTTCACCGCCAGGTCATCCGCAGTCGGCGGCTTCATGCCGGCCGGGCGGGCAGGCGGCGGGGTGTGCTTTTTCTTCTCAGGCTCCGCCGGGGCCGGTTCCGCGTTCCGCGGTTTGCCGCAGTTCAGGCAGAAGGCGTTGGTTTCGTCGTTCTCGGCGCCGCAGCCCGTGCAGATCCAGCTGGGCAGCGGGACCGCCGACTCCCGGGTGATCCTGTTGCCGCAGTTGGGGCAGTACTCCAGGCTGTCGTCATAGAGGATCGTACCGCAGATGCGGCACTTGCTGGAGACGAAGCGGACCTCCGGCCTGGCCGGCTCCGCAGGCGCCGGGGCCGGCGCCTCGGGCGCGCCGGAAACCAGCAGGGCCCCGCACACCGCGCAGAAGCCCAGGTCCGGGCTGGTGACCGGATGGCCGTTAGGGCAATAGAGCGCCGGGGCCTCCCCAGCCGGCGCGGGCGTCTCCGGGACCGGTTCCTCATATGCCGGAACCGGCTCCTTCTTCAGCTCCACCTTGTGCGCCGGCTCTTCCGCCGGAATGGGCGGGAGATCCTCCACCGGGTGATACACAAAGGGTTCTTCCGCCGGGGCCGCCGCGGGCTCTGCCGGAACGGCCGCACGGGCCACGCCCGCAAGGCTGTGTCCGCACAGCATGCAGAACGCGTCTTCGCTGTCCACCATGGACAGACAGTTGGGGCATTGAATCAATCCCGCCATTGTATGACCTCCTGTTCCTTTTGTATTCTGCCGACGGCTCACCGTCGGCGCACGGTTTTCATTCAAGTCATTATTATACAGAAAACAGACCTTCCTTTCAAGCCTTTTCTTGCCAGCAATGCCTTTTCCCGGATCAAAAAACGGCCGTAAAAAACCGCTCACCCCGCAAAGGATGAGCGGCACAATCCCGCTGTCTCATTCGGCCGGCGTCTCCGCGGCGGCCAAATAAGCCGCCATGGACGCCCGGACAGCTTCTTCTGCCCGCAGCACGGCCAGGAGCTCCGCGACACCGGCGTCCGCGTAGACGCCGTCCGCCGTTTCCGCGGGGTCCAGGAGCCTTGCGGCCTCGGAACGGATCGCCGGCGCGTTTTCCGCGTAGGCGGCCCGCTCCTCCTCCGTCATCATCGCCAGGGCCTCGGCCTCAGCCTCGCGGACGGCTTCGGCGTCCATGCGCGTGAAGTCATACGCGGCGCACAGCGTCCACAGGTCCGCCACCCGCTGCGCCTGCTGCAGGCTGGCCCCTGCCGTGCCCTCGGGCAGGGCGGCGACCGGCAGCATCACATTGTTGAACAGCACCTCCGCCGTGGCCGGCGCGGGATCGCCGTTCTCGTCGACGAAGGGATAGGGCAGCACCTCCATCAGGTGCGTCGTCCGCTCCCCGTCCACATAGGCCGCCACGATCGCCAGGTGCGGCTCCGCCCCGGGCGCCACCGCCGTGACCCGTGTCAGAAAGCCGAAGACGCGGCCCTCGCCGAGCTCCGCCGTCACCGCCAGACACAGCATCTCGTATTTCGCGCCGAGCAGCGCTTCGGTTGCCTCCTGAAAGACCTCCGCCGGCTCCAGCGCCACAGCGGTGCCCGGTTCCTCCGCCAGCGCCTCGGTCCCCAAGCCCAGCGCCAGCATCAGGGCCAGCGCCAAAGCAGCAATGCGTTTCATGTGCATCCCCTCTTTCTTTTCTCCGAACCGTCCGGTTCTCACCCATTGATACGAACGGAAACCCGGGCCGCTTCCCCGCGCTGGCGGTTTTTACAAACGGTTCACAAAAAGCCCTCCCCGGTGAGGGGGAGGGCCTTGTGCCGATGCATCAGAACTTCAGCGGATTCACGCGGACCGCGGGGCCCATGGTGGCGCTCAGATAGATCGAGCGGATGTAGGTGCCCTTGGCGGCGGCGGGCTTCGCCTTGATGATGGCCTCCATCAGGGTGGTCAGGTTCTCGTTCAGCTTTTCCGCGCCGAAGGAGACCTTGCCGATGGGGCAGTGGATGATGGCCGTCTTGTCCAGACGATACTCCACTTTACCGGCTTTGATGTCATGGACAGCCTTGTTGACGTCCATGGTGACGGTGCCGGACTTGGGGTTGGGCATGAGGCCCTTCGGGCCCAGGACGCGGCCGATGCGGCCCACGAGGCCCATCATGTCCGGGGTGGCAACGCAGACATCAAACTCGAACCAGTTCTCCTGCTGGATCTTGGCGATCATGTCCTCGGCGCCCACATAATCCGCGCCGGCGGCCTCGGCTTCCTTGGCCTTCTCGCCCTTGGCGATGACCAGGACGCGGGTCACCTTGCCGGTGCCGTTGGGGAGCACGACCGCACCGCGGACCTGCTGGTCAGCGTGACGGGGGTCGACGCCCAGGCGGATGGACACCTCGACGGTCTCGTCGAACTTGGCCTTGCCGGTCTTGATGGCCAGGTCGCAGGCCTGATCCGGATCATACTGGTTCAGGGAGTCGAAGAGCTTGGTGCTCTCGACGTACTTCTTGCCATGCTTCATTCTTATTCCTCCCATGTGGTGATAACGGCACTCTGTCCTCCCACATTTGTCTGATGATGGTTACTGTTCGACGGTGACACCCATGCTGCGGGCGGTGCCGGCCACCATGGACTCGGCGGCCTCAATGCTCGCGGCGTTCAGGTCGGGCATCTTGATCTTCGCGATCTTGTTCACCTGCTCCTTGGTCAGCTGGCCGACCTTGTCCTTGTTGGGACGGGCGGAGGCGGTTTCGATGCCCAGTTCCTTCTTGATCAGCACCGGCGCCGGGGGCGTCTTGGTGATGAAGGTGAAGGAGCGGTCAGAGTAGACAGTGATCACCACCGGGATGATCATGCCGGCTTCGTTCTTGGTGCGCTCGTTGAACTCCTTGCAGAAGCCGGGGATGTTCACACCGTGCTGGCCAAGAGCGGGGCCGATGGGCGGGGCCGGGTTGGCCTTGCCGGCGGGAACCTGCAGCTTGATGAATGCGGCGACTTTCTTTGCCATGTTGATGGCACCTCCTAAACTTTGTGGTCATGCGGAAGCGTTCTGCTTCCTCCCACGTCCCTTCGCCTGAAAGGACTGTTGCTTCACCCCGAAGGGTGTAAAAGCCTGTTGCCTGAAGGCGGTCAGTCCACCTTCTGAACCTGATCCATGGGCAGTTCCACCAGCTGCTCGCGGCCGGCGAACATCATCACCTTCACCGTGACGGTGCCCAGGATCGGGTCGATATCCTCCACCGGGACGATCAGGTTCTCCAGCGTGCCGGAGAGCACCCGCACGTCCTGTCCGATGGCGATGTCTGTCTTGATCTCCGCGGGGGTCGGGTTCAGCATCCGCTCCACTTCCTCGTCGGACAGCGGAACCGGCTTGCTCTCGGGACCCACAAAGCCCGTCACACCGCGGGTGTTGCGCACCAGATACCAGCTCTCGGTGGTCCAGATCATCTGCACCATCACGTAGCCGGGGAAAATCTTGCGCTGCACCTTGATGCGCTTGCCGTTGCGGATCTCCTCGACCTCTTCCATGGGGATCCGGATGTCCAGGATCAGCTTGGACATCTCCGGGCTGTTGTCCACGCTCTTGCGCAGGGTGTCGAGCACCTTGTTCTCGTACCCCGAGTAGGTGTGGACCACATACCAGCAGAGCTTGCCGGCCTGCTCCTGCGGCACCATGGATTCCTGGGTCTTGTTGGTGTTGTCGCTCATGATCCTGCTCCTGAATCAATGGTCAGTCAGCGGCTTCCTCGGTTTCCTGAGCAGCCTCGTTGGAAGCGGTCACGTCGGAGACGGCTTCAATGGAGCCGGCCGCGTCGGCGTCGGCTTCACCGGAACCGGCCTCGACAGAGGCCTCGACAGAAGCAGCATTCTGCAGCTCCAGCAGCCTCGCGAGTTCTTCTTCCGTCATCTGATTGGTATTTTCCGTCTTGGGGCCAAGGCTTGCCAAGCCCCGGACCGCCGCGGCGGCGCCCAGGTCCAGCAAGCCGACCAGAAGCACCATGAACAGCATGAACACCAGCACCAGGGCGCTGTAGCGGATCAGCTTCTGCTTGGTAGGCCAGGTGACGCGCTTGAGCTCGTGGGCCATGTTCCTGAAAGGCGTGGCAATCCGGCCAGGCAGGCGCTTGAACCAGGCAATCACCTTGTTTTCCCCGGCATCCTGCTTGTTGTCCTGGCCTTTCACCGGCTTCTGCTCGTTCTGCTCGGTGGTTTTCTTTTCGTCAGCCATTTTTTTCACATCCTCATGCAGTCTTCACGGGGAATCACCTGGTCTCGCGATGAACCGTGTGCTTCTTGCAGAAGGGGCAGTACTTCTTCAGCTCAATGCGATCCGGGGTGTTCTTCTTGTTCTTCATGTTGTTGTAGTTGCGCTGTTTGCACTCCGTGCAAGCCAGACAAACCTTTTGACGAACAGCATTCGCCATGTTGAGACACCTCCTGCGTCTTTCTGCGGCCCGCCCTCCGCGGGGAGGACGCGCGGTTGATTATTCGATGACCTTGGCCACGACGCCGGAACCCACGGTACGGCCGCCCTCGC
>CAMKAE010000053.1 GCA_946410395.1 uncultured Clostridia bacterium | reverse complement strand
ACCGGGCAGTTTTCCGCCTCCAGGAACGCCATCATGTCCTGCGGCGTGAAATGGGTCAGGGCGCTGTAGAGAAAGCGGGGGTTGCGGGGCACCTCGCGCAGGAACTCCTCCAGGGTGCAGTCGTTTGTGGCGTTGCAGCGCCCCTTGCCGGTGATGTAGAGCTTCTTGCCCGGCTTTTTGTTGCGCTCCAGCAGCGTGACGGCCGCGCCGGCCTCCGCCGCCGCAATGGCGGCCATCATGCCTGCGGCCCCGCCGCCGATGACCAGCACGTTACGCATCGGGCTCCTCCTCCGGCAGATACACCGCGTAGGTGTCCCAGATGGCCTCGAGCTGGCGGAAGTGCTCCGCCAGAGCGTCCCGGCGCCGCAGGCCCAGGGCCACCAGCAGGGCGTTGATCAGCGCCATCGGCGCGGTCAGGGAGTCCACGAAGGACGCCATCTCGGTCCGGGCGGTGAGGGTGCTGTCCGCGATCTCGCACAGGGGGGACATGGGGCCGTCGGTGATGGCGATGACCTGGGCGCCGGTGCGCTTGGCGAAGCGCATGGCCTCCAGGGTCCGCGTGGAATAACGCGGGAAGGAGATTCCCACCAGGACATCGCCGGCCTTCATCCGCGCGATGTCCTCAAACACGTCCGTGGCCCCCGAGGACACCAGGTGTACGTCCTCGAAGATGTAGTTCAGGTAGTAGCCCATGAACTGCGCGAGGGGTGCGGCGGAGCGCAGGCCCATGACATAGATGGCCCGGGCGCCGGCGAGGCGGTCCAGCACGTCGGTGAACAGCGCCGGGTCCAGCTGCTCCTGCGTGGCGCGCAGGTTCTGGATGTCGCGCTTCATCACGGTGGCCAGGGCGTCGGTGGGAGACAGGTCCGCGGCCATCTCCACCCGCTGCCCGGCGGTGAGGCGGTGGCTGACCAGCTCCTGCAGGGCCCGCTGCAGCTGCGGGTAGCCCGCGTAGCCCAGGGCGGACGCAAAGCGCACCACCGTGGACTCGCTGACACCGACGCATTCCCCCAGGCGGTTGGCGGTCATGAACACCGCCTTGTCGTAGTGGGTTTCGATGTACTCCGCGATCTTGCGGTGGCCTTTGCTCAGCTTCTTGCCGCTGCGGTTTAGCTGACGGACCAGATCCTGCATGCTGCGCATCTCCCTCTCCCGGCCGCTGCTCCGGCCGGGCACAACCCCGATTATAGATGAAGCCGCGCCTTTTTGCAAGCTGTTCTCCGGCATCTTGCAGATTTTTGCAGGATTTGGGAAAGCGGGCGGCTGCAGTGTCGGGCGATCTTCATGATCATACGATTCTGTCACGCAAAAACGTACGATTATAACTTGACAAAACGTACGATTATGGCATAATGATAACGGGAGAGGAGGAGATCGGGATGTCCATTACCGCAACCGAACTCAAGGAAAACCTCAGCAAGTACCTGCTGCTTTCTGCGACAGAAGATATCTACATTACGAGAAACGGAAAGATTGTCAGCAAGCTCTCCAATCCGTTCCGGGACCGCGTTGAAATGGCCAAATCCTTGTTTGGAAGCGTCCCCGCAGCCATGACCCTGGAGGAAGCGAGAGAGGAACGGCTGAGCAAGGTATGAGAGCACTGATTGATACCTGCGTGGTCATGGATGCGATACAGAACAGAGCGCCTTTTGCGGAAGACGCCCAGGCGGTTTTCCTTGCGGTTGCGAATCAAATGGCGGCAGGCTGCATTACCGCTAAGGAAATGACCGACATCTTCTACCTGACACATCGCTGCACGCATGATCAGGGCGTGACAAGGACGATCATGGGCAGAATCGGCATGCTGTTCGATATTCTGGACACCACAGAGGATGATGTCCGGCAAGCGTTGATGTCCAATATGACGGATTATGAAGATGCGGTCATGGTTGAAACGGCAAAACGCGAAAAAATGGACTGTATCGTGACCAGAAATCTTGCTGACTACAAGCAGGCGGGAATACCGGTCTATTCGCCCCGGGAATTTATGGTCAGGGTAAAAGAAACATCGGAAAAAGCGTAACAGGCTCAGCCTTCACGTGGATGTGATCCGAATCTTTGATAAGCAGGTGGACGGATTTCCGCCTTTTTTCGCACGCAAAAACGCCGCCCTCCCGACTTTTCATAGATAGTACGAAGTACTATTTCATTACTGTGAAAATGCTTCGTATTTTTGTAAATGGGAAGGCGGCGCAGCGGGACAGGCTTACTTCTTCGGCCCGTAGGTGAAGCTGATCTCGATGGTCTTCACGGCGGAGAAGAGCGGGTCATTGCGGTCGAAGGGTGTGGCGGAGACGCTGAAGGTGGGGCCGTAGAGGACCCGGGCGTCCCCGGGGATGGCGGTGACCCACTCGTTGAACAGGTTCACCCGGGTGCACTTGCCGTCGTCGCTGGTGGTGTAGGGGCGGCCTTTCATGGTGTAGGGTTCGCCGTTGATCTTCACCTCGTTGATCTGCAGCGCCCAGCCGGGGTTGATGGTCTCGGCATTGCTCAGGCCGATGGCCGCGAAGGCCAGGCTCGCGGAGCTGCCGTTTGCCGTGCCGGTGAAGTCCAGGCCCACGGTGTAGTCGCCGGCGCCGTCAATGACGGCCACGGTGGGGACCACGCCGCCAGAGATGCTGTCGGGATCATAGGTGTCGCCCACGGAGTAGGAGACGCTCCAGTCGCCGCTGGACCACATGATCCAGGCGACGATGGTGTTCTCGTCCGGCTTGATCGCGCCTTCCTGGAAGGTCTCCGGCGCGGCGGCCAGGGCGGCGTCTATGGAGGCCTTGGCGGCGGCCTTCACTTCCTCGAGCTCGCCCTCCGAGGCGCGGCTGCGGCTGGCGTACAGTTCACCCAGCTCCGCGTCGGACCAGGCCAGGTTCCGCCGGACAAAGAAGCCGGAGGTATCCCACAGGCAGTTGGCGTAGTCGTAGTAGTCGCACAGGTCCAGGAAGAAGCGGTGATAGGTGACGGTGTTTTCCTTGATCAGGCCGTCCGCCGCGGGGAGCACGCCGTATTCGCCGATGACCACGCCGTAGCCCTGCGCGGTGAACTTGGTCATCATTTTCAGCTCGCTCTCCAGGGCCCGGAAGTTGGCCACGGTGCCCCATTTGGTGGCGGTGTCCCGGGAGGAACCCTCGCCGCAGTAGCTCCAGGGGCTGTAGCAGTGCACGGAGATCAGCAGACGCTTTTCCGCGCTGTCCCGGGGCATCACGAAGCGGCTGTTGCAGGTCTGCTCGATGTTGGTGCCGTAGCCGGGGATCAGCAGGAAACGGTCGGCGTTGCGGCCGCCCGCGGCCCGCACCGTGTCCACGAAGCCCTGGTTGACCTCGTTGGCCAGGGCATAGCGCTGGTTGTCGGTCAGGTAGGTGGTCACGGAGTCCTGGCAGTACAGCGGGGCGTTCTCGTCAAAGCGCGCGCCGATCTCCTCGTTGGCGCCCTCGAAGACCAGGCGCCAGTCATAGTCGGCAAAGCGGGTGGCGATCTGCGTCCACATGCCCTTGTAGGCCTCCATGGCCAGGGCCCGGGTCTCCTCGCTCTCGGAGCCGAACATCCCGTACCAGCCGCCGTCCCAGTGGTCGTTGACGATGACGATCATGCCGGCGTCCAGGGCGTAGTTCACGATCTCCTCCACCCGGTCCAGGTAGGCCTCGGAGATGGTGTAGTCGCCCACGCCCTTGCCCAGATGCGTGGCGTTTGTCATCCAGGCCACGGGGATGCGGATGGAGTCAAAGCCCGCGGCCTTCATGGCCTGCAGCATCTCCGGGGTGGTGACGGGCTGGCCCCAGAGGGTCTCATAATAGGTGGGGTCGTCGGTGGTGTTGCCGTACTGGGCGCCGTTGTTACAGGCCTCCAGGGTGTTGCCCAGGTTGGTGCCGTTGCCCATCCGGCGGGTCATCTCCAGGGCGTCGGCCGGGGCGGCTTCCTCCGCGGAAGCCGGGACGAGGAGCAGCGCCGCCGCGCAGAGCAGCAGGATCAGACACAGAAATCGTCTCATCGTTTTGCGTTCCTTTCAAAACATCAGGATGAAGGGGAAAAGGCGTGCCCCGCGGCCTGCGGGACACGCCAGGAAGCTCACTTGCCCAGCTGTTGGGTCAGCTCCCACTTCTGAGCGGCCTCCTGCTCGCACCAGGCGACGCAGTCCGCGTAGCCGTACTGGTTGCAGAGCTTTTTCATCTCGCCCACGTGGTAGTTGAACTCCGCGTCGGACTTGGCGTACATGGCGCGCCAGGAGTAATCCTTGATGGTCTTGGCGCAGTTGTTCCACTTCAGGGTCAGGTCGGAGCTCTTCTCGCTCTCGGAATAGGGGATGTCGGGCATGGTGACATACATCTTGGTACCGTAGTCATCCTCGCGCCCTTCCATATACTCGTCCGCCAGTGTGGCGCCGGTGAAGTCGCGCCAGTCCTGCTGGATCGGGTAGGTGGTGGCGGTGACCACAGACTCCCAGGTGTCGCTGTTGAAGGTTTCCACGCCGTTGCCGTCGGGGTTCACCATGTCCTTGGAGAGGGTGGTGTTGTTGATCTGGATGAAGCCGTCGTTGAAGGTGCCGGACAGGGTGTAGGTCTTGCCGGTGTCCGGGCTGGTCCACTCAACGCCCGCCATGTTGTAGGAGGAGTCCTTGCTGGTGAGCTGGCCGAGCTCGGTGAAGTACATCCGGCCCTGCTCGTCATAGTCCCAGGTCAGGCCGCGGGGACCGTACCAGGTGGTCATGGCGCCGTCGGGGGTGGCCAGCCAGTCCAGGATCTCCAGGCACAGCTCCGGATACTTGGTGTAGTTGCCCACGGACCAGATGCGGTTGCCGCCGGTGTTGCCCAGGCCGTACACGATGGGCGTGGCGTCCTCGGGCACCATGGCGTACATGTATTTGCCTTCCTGCATGTGCTCGGTGGTGTTGTAGGCCATGGAGCCGGCATAGTTGAAGATGGACCAGAAGGTGCCGCCGTTCTTCAGCTTTTCGCTCATCTTGTCATAGGTCTGGGAGGAGGAGTTGGGGTCCAGCAGGCCTGCGCGGTACAGCTGGTTGAAGAACCGCAGGCATTCCATGTAGGGGCTGTTGTCGTCCAGGCAGGAGAGGAACTGGCCGTTGGTGGGATTGTAGTGGCCGAAGCCCAGCTCGTCGTAGCCGTAGTAGGCGGTGGCCAGGGCTTTGACGTACATGACCATGTTGCCGTCCCAGTCGGGCCAGATGGACACCGCGTAGGTGTCGCCGCCGATCTCGTCGGTGGGGCAGATGGCCTTCATCTGCGTGAACAGGTCCACCATGTCGTTCAGGTCATACACCTCCGGATAGCCGAGCTCCTTGTACAGGTCCCAGCGGATGTCCCAGGTGTAGAAGAAGGACTGATGGCTGTCGGAGGAGAAGGCCACGTTGAAGCCGAAGCCGTGAACCTTGTCATCGCCGCTGATCTGGCGGTTGCTCTCCAGTGCGGCCGTGTAGTGCTCCATGATATAGGGCGCGTAGGTCTTGCCCAGGTCGAACTGCTCCCAGTCCAGGAGCATGTTCTTGGCCACGGCGTTCTTGTAGTCGTCGCCGTTGGAACCCCAGACCACGATGTCGCCCAGGCTGCCCGCTTCCATGCGGGTGGCGTAGGTGCCGTCCTGTTCGGGAATGATGTTGAGCTCCACATTGAATTTGTCCTTGAGCAGCGTGGCGCCCCAGCCCTGCTGAATGCCGGAGTAGTTGGCCAGCTGGGAGTAGACGTCCAGGCGGATGGTGGGCGCGTCGCGGTTTACCACGGTGTCCGCCAGGCCGGCCATCGGTACGGCGCTCAGGAAGAGTGCGCAGGCCAGTACAAGGGTCAGAAGCTTTTTCATGTGCCATTCTCCTTTCGTGGATCGTCCTTTGTGTCTCTGATTTCCTTATCCCTTCACCGCACCGAGCATGATGCCCTTGACAAAGTAGCGCTGCATGAAGGGGTAGACCAGCAGAATGGGGATGATGGTGATCATGGCGATGGTGTACTTGGTGGTGACGCCGTTGTTCATCAGGTTCTGCGCCATCTGTTCCGAGATCTGCTCCGTGTTGATCGAAGTGGTCTGGTTCAGATAGATGTAGAGCCGGTGCTGCAGCGTGTACAGATTCGGGGCGGAAGACATGAGCAGCAGGGAATCCTGGAAGGAGTTCCAGTTGCCCACGGCGCCGAAAATGGCGATCGTGGCCAGAATCGGAATGGACAGAGGCAGGATGATGCGCAGGAACACCTTGAAGGTGGTGGCGCCGTCGATGATGGCGCTCTCCTCCAGGGAGCCCGGGATCGACTCAATGTAAGTCTTCACCAGGATGATGTTGTAGGGCGCGACCATGCCGGGGATGATGTAGGCCAGGAAATTGCCCGTCAGGCCCAGCATCAGCATGTTGGTGTACCAGGGGATCAGGCCGGCGTTGAAGTACATGGTGATGACCAGCGCCCGGTACCAGAAGGACCGGTGCCACATCTTCTGCTTGGTGACCAGGTATCCGGCCCAGGCGGAGGTCAGCACCATCAGAACGGTGCCGAGGACCGTGCGGGCCACGGTGACCAGCAGCGCATTGTACAGATCCTCCTGGCCCAGAATCCGGCTGTAGTTGCTGAAGTGGATGCCCACAGGGAGGAAATTGACCCTGCCGCCCGCCACCTCCGTGTTATCGGAGATGGTGTTGATGAACAGATAGTAGAAGGGGAAGACGCAGATGAAGGTGAAGAGGACGAAGAAGTTGACGATCAGACAGTCTACAAAGCCCAGCCCGGAGAAAAGGAAGAAGCAGACCTCCAGGGCGATCAGCGCAGCAATGAACACGATGATGCCCGTCTTGGGAGACTCATAGGCGTTCTGCTGGAGCATGTTGGCAGGGCTGATTTCAACCTCGCCTTCAGCGGTTTCCCGGTCAAAGACCTGGAAGGCAGCGGCCTGCGCGGCCGCGGCGGCCAGGTCTGCCGCGCTTTCACCCCGGCCCGTGGGCCAGGTGACCGTAAAGGTCATGTTGCCGATGCCGTTTTTAACAGCAAGGCGTTTTTTCAGCTCTGAAACCTGGGCAGAGGAACCGGCGCGGTTCAGCACATCCTGCAGGACGCTGTCCTGCCGGAAGGCTTCCACCGTGTGTGCCAGGTTCAGCTCCATGGAATAATACTTGGTCAGGCTGAGGGTGGACACCGCCTCGTCGGTGATGCGGAAAACCGCCTGCCATGCGTTCAGCTTGTCGCTGCTCACGGGCTCTATGCGGACGGTGGCCTGCTCCGGCGTCGCTTCAGCGCCGAAGATGATGACGCCCAGCTGCTTTGCGGCGGAACGGGCGACCTGCTCCACCAGCTCGGCCTCCTCGGGCTTGTCGCTGGCCACGGTGATCACCAGGGTCTGGGGATCATCGCCCAACGCCTTTCCGGTGATCAGCGTGCCCTCCAGGTTTTTGGGCTGGATGATTTCCATCGACCGGGGATCATAGCCGTAGGTCGCTGCCAGGTCATCCGAGATGTAGTAGTAGAACAGGGCGTTGACCTGGCCGTTTCGCAGGTCGTTGTTCCGCCTGCTGCCCGGCCGCTGGAACTCGCTCTTCAGACCGGTGTTGAGCAGATCCAGCTCCAGCTCGGCTTCGTCCTGATGATCCACGAGCAGCCTGTCGGTAGCCTCCTGGCTGATGCTCATGGTGACTTCCGCGGTATCCACATAGACAGGCGGGATGATCCACTTGCAAACCGCCAGGGCAATGAGGGCGACCGCCAGGGTGACGCCCAGGATCAGCAGGACGCGCTGCCACAGGGGGAGATTCCGGGGGAAGCGCTGGCACTTGGCCTGTGAAGTTTCGTTTTTCTGATGGCTCTGACTCATGCGCTCACCCCCTTAAATGATGCTCTCGCCGCGGACCAGCTTGGAGAACCCATTGGCGCCGAAGAGCAGAATGACGGCGATAACGGACTTCAGGATGCCGATCACGGTGGAGACGCTCAGATTGTTGTTGCCGATGCCCAGGTTGTAGACGTAAAGGTCCAGCACCTGAATCACATCGCCGTTGTAGGGATTGGAGAAGACCAGGTACTGCTCCATGCCGTTGGACAGGATGCCGGCGATGGACATGAGCAGCATGACCATGTAGGTGGGGATCAGGCCGGGCACGGTGATGTGCCAGATGCAGTGCCAGCGGTTGGCGCCGTCTACCCGGGCTGCTTCATACAGCTGCTGGTCGATGCCGGCGATGCCCGCCACATAGATGATGGCGCTCCAGCCCAGGCCCTTCCATGTGCCCCACAGCAGCATTTTGATCCAGGTCAGATCCGCGCTGGCCAGATAGTCCGTGCGGTTGAAGCCTGCGCCGGAGATCATGGCGGCCAGGTTGTTGATCAGACCGTCTGCGGAAAAAATGGACAGGGCGACCGCGTAGACCAGCACCCAGCTCAGGAAGTTGGGAATGGTGGTCAGCGTCTGGACACTGCGCTGGAACTTGGTGGAGCGGATTTCTGCCAGGAGGATGGCGAAGGCGATGGGCAGCCAGCTTGTGAGGATGCCCAGACCCGACATGATCAGGGTGTTGCGCAGCACCTGCAGGATCTTGGAGGAGAAGCCCGGGTCGGTGATGAGCATCCGGAAATTGCTCAGGCCCACGTAGATCTCGGGTGTGAGCTCATCGCCGGCCTTCGCGTCATAAAAGGCATAGCGCCAGCCGTAGATGGGCAGATAGGCGAAGACGAAGGCCAGCAGCAGCACCGGCAGGAACATGAGGAAAAGCCGGTACTTCTCCTGCATTTCCGGGTGATCTTCGCGATCCTGCGCAAAGGTAAAACCATAGACCAGCACGGTGCTGACCAGAATGGCCAGGGCTGCGATGGTCCAGGCGGTGTTGGCAAAGCCCGGCCACTGCAGTTCCAGGTTCTGCATGTGGGAGAGCTTTTGCGCGTCTGAGATATCCATCCCCTGCACAAAGGCGGTGATCCGGTTGTAGGCTGTCAGGTTGACGAACAGGCCGCCGAGGATCAGGACAGCACCCGCCATGGGGAACCACAGGCCGACGCTGCGCAGCTTCCGGTTTCCCAGGCTGATGCAGGCGCCGACGCCGGAGGCCACAATGCCGACGAGCACCATGGCACAGCCCAGCATGGAGAGGCGCATGTCCCCCGCGTTCAGGGCAAAGCGCATGCCGGGCTCCATGTAAGCCGCGATACGGGTGGTCACCGTCCCGAAGGAGGTGGCCGAGGTCAGCAGGGTCAGGTTGCCGCTGATCTTGGCGGAGATCCGCCCGGGATTGAAGGGCGGGAAGAAGACCATCAGGAAGGCCAGAAGGATGATGATCCGGTGCGCCCACAGCGCAGCGCGTTCACTGGCGGACTGCTCCAGGACCGGCTGCGCTTTTCGCAGATCCGGCACGCCGGTCTGGGGAAGGACATTCTGAGACATAAACGGACCTCATTTCTGGATGGAATGAAGCGGCGGCGCCGCCCGCCAAGGAGAAGCGCCGCCGCAGGGCCGATCAGACGGGACTCAGTCGGTCAGGCCGGTCACGGTGAAGGTGATGGTAATGGGTGTGTCCGCACCGGGCATGGTGTATCCGAAAGGATCCTCGCTCCGGTTGTACTGATCGATCACCACGATGCGCACATAGTCGCCGGAGGTGTCGATGTCGGTGTACTTCTGGGTCGCGGCGCTGCCGAGCTTGATCTGCACGTCCTCGAAGGAGACGAAGCCGTCCTTGACCAGCCTGGAGGGCACGTCGGTGGAGACGAAGAGCAGGCGGAAGAAGCCGTCGGTGCCCAGCCCCATCTCGCCGGTGGTGACGGAGACGGTGTAGGTGCCGGCCGTGGTGAGCACGGCGTCCTCAAAGGTTCCGCCGTAGTCGACCGCGTTGTTGTCGGCGTCCCAGCCGGTCAGCCGGTTGAAGAAGCCGGGGTTGGCCTCGGAGTCGCGGCCGTAGTTGGCCTCGTCCCAGGCGTTGCGGAAGATGTAGTTTTCGGTCTGCAGGCCGATGTAGGCGTTGTAGTCCGCCTTGAGCAGCTCGGCGGCTTCCTCCTCGGTCAGGGGCGCGTTCTCGTCCTTGACGATGGGCTTGCCGTAGATGTAGTCAAAGCTGACCTCGATGGTCTTGACGCCGGTGAAGGCTTCCTTGTCCACGATGATGGGGGAGGCGCCTTCCAGGATGTCGTCGGCACGGCGGGCGTCGGCGGGCAGCTCGCTGACCCATTCGTTGTAGATGTTCTCGCGGGTGGTGATGCCGTCGTCGGAGGAGGTGTAGCCGGCGTTCACGTCGATGGACTTGCCGTTCACCTTGATGTCGGTGATGTCGATGAAGTAGCCGCTGAAGGTCTGCTCGCCCTTGGCGATGCCGACGGCCGCGAAGGCCAGGCCGTCCACGGGCTCGGGGAACTCAAGACCCACGGTGTAGAAGCCCTGGCCGGTGATCTCGGCGGTGGTGGCGGTCACAGGATACTCGTTACCGTCATACCAGTACTGGGCGGACCAGTCGCCGTTGGCGAACATCAGGTAGGCCACGTCGGTGACGGGCACCAGGGAGAAGTCGACCTCCACGCTGCTCACGGAGGCGAAGGCTTCCTTGTCCACGATGATGGGGGAGGCGCCTTCGGTGGTGCCGTCGAAGGAGCGGGCGTCCTCGGGCAGGGCGGAAACCCATTCGTTGTAGATGTTCATGCGGGTGGTGATGCCGTCGTCGGAGGAGGTGTAGCCCTTCGCGACTTCAACGGCCTCGCCGTTGACCCGGATCTCGTTGATCTTCAGGTAGGCGCCGGGATAGGTCTTCTCGCCGTTCACGATGCCCAGGGCCGCAAAGGCCAGGCCCTCGGCGGGGGTCTCAAAGGCCAGACCCACGGTGTAGTCGCCGAAGCCGTCGACGGTGGCGGTGGTGGCGGTCACGGGATACTCGTTGCCGTCATACCAGAACTGGTTGGCCCAGGCGGCGTCCGCGTACATCAGATACGCTGTGTCCACGCCGAACTGGTGCAGCACGAAATCCACTTCCACGGTCTTCACGGCCGCGAAGGCTTCCTTGTCCACAACGATGGGCTTGGCGTCCTCGGTCTTGCCGTCGAAGGAGCGGGCGTCCTGGGGCAGCTCGGAGACCCATTCGTTGTACAGGTTCATGCGGGTGGTGACACCGTCGTCAGAGGAGGTGTAGCCCTTCTCGAAGGCGATTTCGGCACCGTTGACCCGGATGGCCTTCACCTCGATGGTGTAGTTGGGGAAGGAGATCTCGCCGCCGTTGATGCCGATGGCGGCGAAGGCCAGGCCCTGGGCTTCCTCGCCGAATTCCAGACCCACGGTATAAGCGCCGGGGCCGGTGACGATGGCGTTGGTCTCCGTCACGGGATACTCGTTGCCGTCATACCAGTACTGGTTGGTCCAGCTGCCGTCGGCATACATCAGGTAGGCCACCGCACCGCCGGTCGTGGCGGGGGCTTCCTCGGCGGGAGCTTCCTCAGCGGGGGTTTCCTCAG